>CAZADN010000318.1:0-2075 GCA_964483895.1 uncultured Legionellaceae bacterium | reverse complement strand
TCAATGGTCTTGTTTAATAATTTTCTATCTGTTGTAATAAAATAATCTGAATTACCATGTATCGCACAGGATATATGTAAAGCATCCTTTTCGTTAATATTCAAAGATATAATACTTATTGCCGTTGCTAAAATCTCATTATTAAAAACGACAATGCTTTTTGATTTTGCTCCCCAAAGAGTAATTTGCTTTTTTCTGTCAGTATGTGGATTGTCATTGTCTTCAAAATGTAAAATGAAAGACCATATCAAATCTAACCTATCATTCAAAACCTCATGTTGTATCAGAAGTTTTGCTTCAGTTTCTAATCTTGTTAATATTGGGGACTGGTCATCATATGGACGATTAAAACAGCAATTGTCTAAATATATCCTATGTTTCAATGCCATTTCTTAATTTCTTAAGCTAATTCTGTTACTGCACGCGATTACAAAAGTTTTTTACAACCCTTTATATTTTAGAATATATAGATAACTCTTGATACACATTATGCTCATTTGGCGGGGTTGAGATTATTCACAAGGTTTTCACCCAATCCATAAAATATTTGCATTACAATCTTTGCCTTATTATTAAATGTGTTCAACATACTTAGTTTATCGTCATCAAAATCTTCGTTAGCAATATACAAATGGTAATCCTTATTTTTATAAATACAATATGGAATATATGGCTTGTAAACCACATTCCCTTGTTTAATTGATTCAAAATGTTGACTTAAGTCTGCATAGTGCCGGTATGAAATTGGTGTTATACAGTCAATGTTGTTTATATCAAACCATTCTCTATCATGATTATAAATTATTTTCTTGTCCCAGCGAAATTCTATTGCACCTGTGTCGATTTCATTAAAATAATCACCGAATATTCTTTTTATATGCAAAGCTGTTTTACCGGTACCTAAGCTTTCATCTAAAATCAATACTTTTGTTGTTGGAGGGTATTTCTTCTTCAAGTTGTCTAATTGTGTCAGTATTGGCATTGAATCTGGCGTTTCTTCAAAACATTCGACAGCATAAGTCGAAAACTTAATATATTCAAACGAAATTGCAGTTCTTTCTTTAAACAGATGCCTTTGAACAGCATTAAAAAAAGGTGGGATTTGAGCCGCTCCCAGTAACGGAGACAAAATTAGGTCGTAATTGGATATATGATCTATATATATCATACATCCAATTAATAAAATTATTTTGTTGTCCATTTCTACATGTTCGCGTAAATTAACAACATTATCATGAATAAATTTTTTACAAATATTTTCTAATACTGACTTGTCAATTGGAGCTAAATTGGGGAAATCCATATCAAATAGTATTTCTGTTAATTGTTGAGATAGTAAATCAATATAGCTTTTTAGAACGATATAAAACTCTTGAAAGATCACTTGGTTGAAATAACAAGCATTTAATAGCTTAGATAAGCTGTGAATCGCATATTCAGTTATTGTAAAAAGCAAGTATCTCTTTAGCGTTGATGGCAAATCTGAATTTAGAATTAAAATGTAGTCGTCATTTGTTTTATACATAAGATTGACGATGTCGCTTATCTCTGTGGAAAAATATAACTTATTTCTATTGTAAAAATATGTACCGTTACTCACCAAGTACTCATCAATGATATGGAAATATGTTTGGTCGATAGAATCAACATAATTAAGCTCAATATATAATTCTCCCATGCATCCAAAAGAATAAGGGTTTATTTTTAAATCATTATATAACATCTGAATAACATTCCTATAAAGCATAAACCAAGGCTCCTTTGAAGTAAGGATTATATAAATAATCTTCATATCAACCATTAGTGTTTCACTTGTTACCAATTGTATAAATCTACCTAAAAAACAAGCTTCCTCAACTTTTTAGTCGAGAAAGCTCAAAATGGAGGTGAGGGGAGTCGAACCCCTGTCCGAAAACCCGTAGATAAAGACTTCTACCATCATAGTTACTTTTCAAATTCCCGAACCCAAAGGGAAGTAACAAACTTAAGGCTCGGTAGCTTCATGAGATCTTTTTCTTACGCAAAGCTTAATAAGAAAAGTGCCCTGCGAAGTCGACGCCGGTTACTGACACGGC
>CAZADN010000317.1:0-2081 GCA_964483895.1 uncultured Legionellaceae bacterium | reverse complement strand
TGAGCTAACGGCCCATAAAGTAAGAAGGAATGATACAGCAATTATTTTAAACATCAAGTACTTTTAGTAAAAAAATCTAATTTTTTATCTAAAAATAGAAATAGCAGTACCATGAGTAATAATATTATAGCCATTTTGTTCTATTTTAGAGGTTATTGATTTTATCTTATTGGATTCAACAATGAGTAATAAAATATCCGCACCCATTGCTCCGCAGCCTTTAATTGCCAAAATATCTTGATTGTTTTTTAAAGTTTCTACCATTTCTTGTGTATGTTGTGCAATCAAATTTAATTGACATAAAGTTAAATAATAGTCATTGACGGCATTAATAAAACCCTCCGCATTATTATTTATAAAATTATCATATGCACTTGTGGAAATTTGCGTTAATTTATCTAAATTATTTAGTTCCAATAAATTTTGCAAATAAACATGTGTGGCTTGTTTTTTTCCTGTATGTAATAAGACAAAAGCAATGTCAATAAATGGCCAAGTATAGCTTTGATATGTATTGCTATTTTTTTCAAGATATACACAACCACCCATGGATTGTGCTAATACGTCGTAACCACTTGGCGGAATACCTTGCCCATTCCATGCATATTTTAAATAATCAGCTAAAAGCTTTTTATGGGTGATAGTATTTTGAAGAATGTAATTACGTGCGTAATACGCACCTAAAAACTGTGCGCTTGAGGCTCCCAATCCACCTAATCCGAAATATGGATCTTGCCAATGTAATTTGTAATTGTAAGAAGATAAATCTTTTTTCCATAGGTTATATGCAGGTGAATTAACAGGAAAATCGCACGCAGGAGTACCATTTTCTAAACTTACTAGAAAACATGGCTCTGTCGTTAAAATTAACGCCGGACCTCCCTGTAAAGCAACATACTCGCCAACCAAAAAGGTTTTAGCTGGAAATAACCATTTCATAAGGCAAACTGTTCACCACGCATTTTTGCAAGTAACTCGCAAGTTTTATTTAAGCTTATTTGTTTATGAATAGATAAATATTTTTGTAACTTCTTTTTCAGAACCGGAGCTTCATTATCAGTTGCTCCAGCAACTATTAATAAATTATCTAAATGTAAACGCATATGTCCTTGAATAATACCTTCGGTACATAATGCTCGTACAGCACCTAAATTTTGTAATAAACCAACTGCGGCAATTACGCGTGATAATTGGTTTGCAGAACTAACATGCATCATCTTTAAGCACATCTGTGCGGTTGGATGAATAGCTGTAACACCACCGACAATTCCAACAATTATTGGTGCTGTTATTTCACCATGTAAAATATTGTTTACATATCTCCATTTGGTAATAGACTGATATTGGCCATTGCGACTAGCATAAGCATGTACTCCAGCTTCAACCGCGCGCCAATCATTGCCAGTTGCAATTAATACTGGATCAATACCATTCATAACACCTTTATTACTGGTTGCAGCTCGATATGGGTCTGTTTCTGCAAAAATTGAGGCAGCTTCAATGCTCGCTCCTAAATCTGGGTCTACATCTTTGATTGTAACACGCGCAGTTGTTAGTTTTTTATCGTTTAAATTAGATAAAATACACATACTAACTTGTTCGCCTGTTAAATTTTGAATAGGGGTTTTTAGATATTCTAAAACCTGATTGATAATATTTGCCCCCATTGCATCACAACTGTCCATGCTTACGTGCAATACCACCATGGTTTGGCCATTTGCGTTTGGAAGATTACGAATTTGTATATCTCTCACTCCGCCGCCACGTTTTACCATACTAGCTGCAACATCTTCATTAGCTTTTTCGATTAACCATGGCTTATTATTTAATATAATTTCTTGAAAACTCTCAAAGTCTTTAACATTAGCTAATTGAATTTGTCCAATAATACAATCACCATTAACTTCAGTGGTAATTTCACCATGTTGGCTAACCCATTTTGCTGTTTTAGATAGCGCGGCAATAATTGATGTTTCTTCAACTGCCATGGGTACAATTACATGTTTGTTATCAATACATAAATTAGACGCGACTCCTAGTGGCAATTGAAAATAACCAATTACATTTTCGATTAATTTGTC
>CAZADN010000316.1:0-2091 GCA_964483895.1 uncultured Legionellaceae bacterium | reverse complement strand
TCTTGCGCCTGAGATAAAAATCATTTGCGAATATTTAGCTATGTGATTATTTATTATTTATTCATATAAGCGTCTAATCATTTATTATAATTCTAATTGGTCGCGACTAATTCGAATTATAATAAGGAATCGACGAATATTCAAGAAATCTATGCCAGAGAATGATTAGCAACGGCACCTATTTCACGGCGATGTCTTGGATCGTTTGGTTCTAAGTATTTAATTTCAAAATCTAATAACTCAGTTAAACTATTAAATTTCTTAACCAAAATTCCAGAGTAACGACTTTGACGAGATATTTCTTCTTCTATTACAGATTTTTCTTGTCTTAAAGTTTCAATTTCCTTTTCCAATTCATAATTTGTATGTTTTAAAGTATTTATTTCAGATTGTAATCTGGTTATTTCAGGATTATCAATTGTATCATTGAACCATTTACCTGAGACTTTTATTGATACTGTTTTAGGTAAAGTTTTCATATTATTCTCTATTGATTGTATTAAATTATTATTTCGTTGGATTAAGATAGGATTATCATGAATTTTACTTTCAACATCACTTAATCTCTTTAAATAATCATCCACATCTAAACGAGTAAATGGATTCAGATTATTTATAAAGCTTTTACTTTTATTAATATCACCTTGATACCGAATTCTTAGCTCATAAATTTGATTATTGCCTGAATATCCATGCAATATTTCCAAATTATTAATATTAATTTGCGTATGTTCTGCATTCAATGCTTGCTGAATTCTACCTTTAAGAATCCTTTGTTTATTCTCAATATATACGCTTTCTTGAGTCAGACAAATATCAAGAGAATCTTCCTGCGAATTAACACGAACTTTTTCTAATTCCTTAAACTTACTATGAATTTTCTCTAATTTCTTAATTAAATCTTTTTTAGGGTCAATTTCATATTCACTAACTCTAGCAACTTTATTAAGACTAGAAAAAAATAAATTCTTAGACGCATTTTTAACTGATAAATCAATATAAGTTTCTTGTTTAACTTTATCACTGTTAAAAAATGCTAATAATTCCTCAACTCCTGCAAAACCTTTTTGCTCTTCTCTAATCTTTTCAACACAAGCAATTAAAGAATCCCATTGAGATAATCTATCAGTAGGGACTCTATTGCGTAACTCCGATAAAATATTAGAAGATAAATAGGCCTCAAAAATACCAGCACATTGCCCCTCTTCATAAGCCTCATTTAACTCACACGCCTTATCTTTATCATCATCTGATATATAATCGATGTATTCTATAGTCTGATTTATCAATTTCTTTAAATCACAAGTTCCGAATAAATATCCAACAAATGGAAAAATACTAGGATTATTCTCCAACAAACTCTTTAATTTATATAACTCTTTATATAGATCCAAAATATCATCGTTTTTAACTAAATTCTGCAATGATTTAAAAGTATCTTCAAACCAAGGTGTCTTTAAACCAAGCAAGCTTAATCCTTTATGGATAAAACCTAGATGCTTCAGAAAATACTCAAACACTTGCTGTTTAACAGCTTCTTGAGTAGAGTTATTTTCTAAATTTTGAACTGCTTGTTGAAATATATTCCAGTTCTCAAGCCTATCATCATCGCCCTGCATACTTTCTGTAATATAATCTTTAATATCGTTATAAATAATTAAACTCTCGGTCGCAACAGGATAACATTTAATTGCACCTTCTCGATTATGAATAGGATAATTTTGCATCGTCTTAAAAAGCTTATGTAAATTAGCTAAAAGATCTTTATAATCCCCTTCATAAGTTAATCCCAACCACGAGTAATTAGCAAAAATAGATCTTAATTGCTTTTCTGATTTTAAAATTTTAAGAGTTCTAATCTCATTTGGACTTAAAAATTTATCATCAAAATCTAATACCGCATGCGTGCCATCGACATATTGCTCTACTATGCGGCAAGTACGTTCCTTTGAAATTTTCTGAATACGTTGTTCCAAAGCCTGGGTTGAACAATTCTTGATCTCAAGTAAAGTAAATTCTTTACTAATGTCTTGCTGCAAATATTCTTTAACTCTAACCTTAACTGCTGCATCAAGTGACTCATCATTTTCT
>CAZADN010000315.1:0-2116 GCA_964483895.1 uncultured Legionellaceae bacterium | reverse complement strand
AAATACAATAAAATCAACATCATTTAAAACTTGTAACGCGGTTTTGTTCATTATTTTATTTAAATGCTTTTTCGAGCCTTGATGAATTCCTGGCGTATCTACATATACAAACTGATATTCTTTATCAGTACGAACCCCCAAAATACTATGTCTGGTAGTTTGCGGTTTACGTGAAGTGATACTAATTTTTTGCTGTAAAATTTTATTTAATAAAGTTGATTTACCAACATTTGGTCGCCCAACTAAAGCGATATAACCACAATAAGTTGCCATAAAATAAATTATTCCTTATGATCTCTACAAAAACGAATTCTAGCACAAATTGTGATCAAGAAAAACAATAATGGTATTTCACTCATAGAACTCATGCTAACAATATTTATTGTGAGCATTATCTCAATGTTTGCAATACCAACTTACAAAGAGTATTTACTAAAAACTAATAGAATTGAAGCAAAAACTGCTCTTTACGATTTAGCTAATCGCCTTGAAAATCATTTTCATATCTATAATACATATGCAAATGCAACGATTGGTCTTGGACAAATTACAGATGTATTATCTAGTAAATTGAGTCTTAATAATCATTATGTTTTAAGTATTGTATCAGCAAGCAGACACGGTTACATAATCCAAGCAAATTTAATAAATAGCTATTTTGATAAAGAATGCGTATATTTCTCTCTTACTGACACTGGTATGCAAAGTGCTAGTAATAACGAAAAATGCTGGTAAGTATATATATACTTATCTTGGTGAATTACCAAGAGATTTATCATCACCTTCATCACCTTCGTCACCTTCACTTTGAGAGTTATCGTCACTTTCATCCATGAAACTTAAATCAAGCGATAATGACCTGCTCTTAGATTGCAAATCATGAGTCTTTTCATCAGTATCGATGTAATTTGTATCACTGCTCGGCGACGAGCTCGCAAACATACTATTAGAACTAACGCTACGATCTGTAGTATCAGGACTAGAAGTAATTGAATTTCGGCTATCCTCTTTCATCTCAGCGAAACTAATCCTTGGAGAAATAGGAGTTACTAGATGTATTATAACTCCTGAATGTTCTTCATCAAGATCTTGTAAATTACCAAAATCTAAAACGTAATCCTCAGACTTTGGATAAATATGTTTTAATCTTTTACTATGCCCCATACCAATTAATTGATCATTTTGTGCATCTGCAAGAAAATATCGCATACCAAGTCCATGCCCACCAATTAATGTTGGCCCAGTATAAGATTTAGTACCTATATGCGCATCAACCTTTTTCAAATCTTTGGTACGCTGCGAATTTAAAATATAATCCTCACGCTTTTTGGGGGTTGATTGCACTTGATTTAAAAAATCTGGTGGATAACCGCGGCCATTGTCAATTATATATATTGATACAAGATTTGGGTTAACAAGATTATCCAGAATAACCGTTAATTCCATAACTGTCGGATGAGAGTTATCAGCATGATGAGCTTGCAAAGTTTCATCAATAGAATTCATAAGAATTTCTGCAAAATGCTCTTCCAAAATCTCAACAGCTGGTGATTGATTAATAGCGCTAACCTGTTCGTCAGGTAACCCATCAGTGCAAAAATTTAAAATTCTTTTCCAGTGCTCATCAACTGACGAACGCGAAACTGTTAGCTCCAATTCATTTCTAACTCGTCTATAGGTATATGGATCAACTTCTCTATTTTCATGCGTTTGAATGTATAGTCCAAGATCAATTGTTAAATCAACATTTCCTTCACCATTTGATTCGATGTTTACTTGTATACGATAATCCATGGTAGCACCTAAAGTACTTACTACATAATGTTTAAGTATAGCCCAATAATGGTTTTAATTTTCTAATAACCATTTTAATTTTTACAACATCAACTCAATTTCTTGAACATCAACCTGTGTTTCTTGACTAAATATTGATTTTTGTGACCAAACAAGAAAAACCACGCTAAACGGTAAAATAGCAAGCATATCAATAGGAAATTTCAAAATACCTATACCACCGAAAGTCCCTAAATATGATAGTATCAAAATACCAAGCATATAACAGAAAAACCAAATTAAAGATTGAAAAAATTGTTGAAGAGCATAAATTCACACCCAA
>CAZADN010000314.1:0-2116 GCA_964483895.1 uncultured Legionellaceae bacterium | reverse complement strand
GCCCAGTAGATGCAGTAAATCCGCTATCTGCAGCACTATCTATGTTTGCTGACATAGCAACTACATTAGCGTTATTATCCACTATAGAAATAGAACGGTTAAGTGGCACATCGTTAATTAATTGATTATCGCCTTCCATACACAATGTCATTTTTGATCGACCTAAAAAGGGGAAAAAAAGCATTACAGGTACTAATAATTGTTGATAGTTAGAATTTAATAATAAGAAAAATATTAATATAAGTGGAAGTAATAATAAAAACTTATTATTTAATCCATCTTGTAATATTTCAAATAATTTCATTAAAAATGCATGCGTTGTTACTATTATATTATCTAGATCATTAAATTTATCTAGATAGTCGATTTTGTCTAATACTTGTGCCCCTGGCGCACCAAGTTCTATTTTAATTAACATACTGAATGATAATCCTACAAGACCTGCAAAAGCCCCGAAAATGATATATAGCATACCTATGTCTTTATGATTGGTAGAATAAATCCACCTATCAATAAAGCTCATTTAATAAATATATTTAATGTATTTTAAGCTTAAAAATAAGGGGCTTCCCCCCCATAAGGGGGGGTAACTTTTAATCAACCCATTTTTTATCAGAATATCTAATTAGAATTAGAACGAGACTTATAAAATAACGCTAATGACTCTTTACTTTTTAGTTCTTCGCTGTGAACTTTTAATGCTAAAAAATTTACAGCCGAATACTCTTTTGTTTTATTATACAAATCCATCTCATGATAGAAAAGCCATGACAATAAAGGGTACTCACTATTAAATGATACTATGTTGTTTTGTTCTATTACAATATTATTATGATCAATATGCCCTGTTTTTACAAATATCTCCTTAATTAAATAAGTTAAATTTTCATCATTAATATTATTAATAATACCCAAAAACTTAATTACTGCTTCCCTATTTCTATAATTAGCTGTGACACTTGCATTATATTCCATAACATTAGTATTAAATCTAAAAGACATATTATCAAGATACATGTTTATTGTATACTCTCTATACAAATGGGGTAAAACCTGAAACCCCTTTAATATTTTGCAAGAGATACTTTTATCTCTCATTTCAGTTTGATAATAATTTCATAAATTTTCAGCAATATTTATGAATTGAACGGGTAAATTACCAAATTTACTAAAAAATGTTTTTTGCTCTTCTTTTATCTCAATTAATAAATTTTTTTTGATATTACCAAATCCATCTAATAACAATAAACAACGATCTTTTTCATTAAGAGTCGGATAGGGCATTTTTAATAAATCATAAGCTAAACAATAATCAGCATAGGCCCTAGAAGACCCACTTATTATATAGTTAGAAATAGGTATAGCATTCACTCCTAATTGACGAATAACTTCTTTTATTTCCTTATCCGCAATATTAAGTCCGTTTTTTATAATAAAATTTAGATTAGATGCTGCTTCAAATAAAGGCAAGTGATTTGTTTTAAAAAATAAATCAATAAGACCATATGATTTATTTTCTAACTTTAATAATACATATTGAGAAGAACCAATAGCCTTTAAAACCTGACCATAAAAATTAGCAATTATTTCCGAATTTAATATTCTTGACCTAGTCGTATCATCTAATCTAGTATTTGGGTTTACTGTATCTGGCCTAATAGTATTAATTAAATCTGTACCTCATTTAAATACAACAGTAATAACCTTATCTGCAACACCATACTTAACCCTGTAGAATTTATTAACTCTAAGAATTCTTCTCTGTTCTTGAACATCCTCTGGTAAAGCTAAATCATACGCCAAATAACCAGCCCCGTCTAAATTTAGAAAATTAGAAACATTAAATAAAGGAGAAAAGACATTTACAGATAAAGGTGACACTATTAAAGAATCAGTATTTGAGTCCATATTTAAGTCTATATTTGAAATGTCTTTCTTATCTAAAGTATAACGATACTTTACCCCGTCTATTGTTATTATTTGCGTATCTAAAAATAGAACAGACGATTGTGTATCCCCTCCCCCGAAAAAAACATAAAAATTTATGAGATAGCAAAATCGGTATAATTCCTCTTTACTAAATAGATGCGGAAAAAAAAATTCCCTTAAATAGTCT
>CAZADN010000313.1:0-2133 GCA_964483895.1 uncultured Legionellaceae bacterium | reverse complement strand
CGGTCGCGGCTCGGATACTTTTGTAAATCATATTTTATTACCACGCTGGGATTGCGCCATCTCCAAAAATCTCTTTTGCTTTCGCTTTTACTTCTTTAGAATTTAATGCTTTGACGAATAGTTTTAAATTTTCTTCTTTATTATTGTTTTCGCGTACAACGATTAAATTCGCATAAGGAGAATTTTTATTTTCAACATATAGAGCATCGATTGATGGTCTTAAACCGGCTGGAATTGCGTAGTTAGTATTAATTACGGCGGCATCTACATCTGCTAATACTCTTGGTAATTGCGCAGCATCTAACTCACGAAAACGTAATTTCTTTGGGTTACTAACGATATTATTAATGCTCGGTTCAGTTTTATATTTAAAACTAATTAAATGCGCTTTAGATAATAATAATAAAGCTCGAGCCTCATTGCTTGGATCATTAGGCACTGCAACTATACCATTAACCGGTATCTTTTTAATTGAATCATGTTTTTTGGAGTAAATTGCTGCTGGATATACAAACGTTTTACCAATAGCTTTTAATGTGTATTTATGCGCTTTTATTGATTCTTGAAGATATGGTAAATGCTGATATACATTGGCATCAAGAGTACCATCTTGGAGAGCTTCATTTGGTAGATTATAATCACTAAATTCAACTATTTTAATATTTAAGCCATAATTTGCTTTTGCAACTTTTTGCGCAACATCGACTAATTCAGTTTCTGGGCCAGAAATCGTACCAACAATTAGAGTGTCAGGAGATTGGTTATGATTACAATTTATTAGAAAAAATGTTACAAATGTAACGCAAAATATTTTATTAAGTTTTTTTAAAAAATTTTTTATCACCATAGTTCTCCCTAATTGCGCGAATATTTTTGTGATAATTTATCACCGAGCATTTGTATTCCTTGTACTATCACAATCAATATGGCTACAGTCGCCAGCATTACTATAACATTAAATCTCTGATATCCATAGCGAATTGCTAAATCACCTAAACCACCACCGCCAACTGTTCCAGCCATAGCAGAATAATTGACTAAAGTTATTGCAGTAACGGTTACGGCATTGATTAATGCTGGAGTTGCCTCAGGCAGAATAATCTGAAAAATCATTTGTGAAGTCGAAGCCCCCATAGCATGTCCAGCATCTATTAAGCCTTTGGGTAAGCTTTGGCAAACATTATCTACAAGTCTTGCAAAAAATGGTGCGGCGCCTATGGTTAAAGGGACAATGGCTGCATTTATACCAATTGCAGTACCTATGATTATTCTCGTAAAAGGAATTAATGCGACTAGTAATATTATAAAGGGTATTGAGCGCGACAAATTAATTATTGAAGATAAAATTTTTGTTAAAAGACGATTAGGCCTAATATTGGTACTGGTAAAAAGTAATGTGCCAAGCGGCAAACCTAATAAACATGCAAATATAGTGCTTAATAGTACCATATATAATGTTTCACCGGTTGCAATAGATAAGTCGTTATACATCATCGGTAACATATCCTAAAATCTCCCAGGTTAAATTAGCTTTTTCGCAACTTTGAGTAAACTTTGTTAAAAGCTCAGGATTTGCATTAGTTTCAACTATCAATACTCCACAACTAGCTTCATCAAAACTATCGATATTTGCGAGTAAAATGTTAATATCAATGTGTAGTTCACGACTTATTTGACTGATAAATGGTGCGGTAGACTCTTGTCCGTGAAAATATAAACGCAATAGAGGTTTAGAGTTAGGTTCATTCGTTAACTTGTTACTAATCGAATAAGGTAATGCAGGGGATAATTGTGAAAATAGCATTTTGCGAGCGATACTTTCTTTTTTAGAAAAGATTTTGTTTAAAGCTGTTGTTTCAACAACCTTGCCTTTATCAACTAAACATAGTCTGTTGCATATGCGTTTAATTGCTTCCATTTCATGAGTTATTAAGACTATGGTTAAACCATACTTATGGGTTATTTTTTTTAGTAGGTCTAAAATTGCATCGGTTGTATGTGGATCTAGTGCTGAAGTAGCTTCATCGCACAATAAGATTTTGGGTGAGCAACTCAGCGCTCTTGCGATGGCCACACGTTGTTTTTGGCCGCCACTCAGTTGTGCGGGATAGGCGTGTATTTTATCGTTGAGCT
>CAZADN010000312.1:0-2133 GCA_964483895.1 uncultured Legionellaceae bacterium | reverse complement strand
TTTAGATGGCAACTCTTCAACACCAAGCTCAAATAAAAAATCACTATATTTCACTATTCACCTTATACACAATGCACTTCATAATACAAGTGCGCAACTGCTCTGGATAAATCTCTAACCTTTAAAATATATCTTTGTCGTTCTGTAACTGAAATTGCATTTCGAGCATCTAGTAAATTAAAAGTATGTGATGCTTTTAGCACCATTTCATATGCTGGTAAAGGTAATTTTAGTGCAACTAATTTATTAACTTCTTTTTCATAAAAGTTAAATTGGGCAAATAAATTTTCAACATCAGCGTGTTCAAAATTATACGCTGATTGTTGAATTTCATTTTGCAAGAAAATATCACCATAAGTCACTGTTCCAAAACTAGTTTCTGCCCATGGCATATCAAACATACTATCAACATCTAAAAGTGCCATAGCAAGTCTTTCTAAACCATAAGTTAATTCACCGGTAATTGGCTTACATGGTAAACCACCAGCTTGTTGAAAATAAGTAAATTGCGACACTTCCATACTATTTTGCCAGACTTCCCATCCAAGTCCCCATGCGCCAAGGGTTGGTGACTCCCAATTGTCTTCAACAAAACGAATATCATCAACTAAAGGATCAACTCCAAGGGCACGTAAAGAATCTAAGTATTGTTCTTGAATATCTATTGGTGATGGTTTTAATACAACTTGAAATTGATAATAATGTTGTACACGATTAGGATTTTGACCATAACGACCATCTGTTGGTCGTCGTGATGGCTGAACATAAGCAGCTGCCCATGATTTTGGGCCAATTGATCTTAAAAATGTAGCTGGATGAAATGTACCAGCACCAACTTCCATATCCAAAGGTTGTATAATGACACAGCCTTTGTCAGCCCAGAACTTTTGCAATATTAAAATTATATCTTGAAAATTTCTAAGCTTTTGCATAACACTAACATTCCAAACAAAATCAAATAGTTATCACAGAGGTTTTCCCGGATTGCGCTACGCTCCATCCGGGCTACATTTATATCATATAGTAGCCCGTAAGAAGCGCAGCGAATTACGGGAAAACCCTCAACATTTACATAATACCGTAGCCCGTAAGAAGCGCAGCGGATTACGGGGAAACCCCACAACTAATTACTTAGCTTTATTAATCAACTCTTGTAATGCATTTTCACTTGCTGCACCAGGAATAAATGCCGTTTCTGCATTTTGGTTCAACTTGCCTTTTGGAGTAGATAATACTACAAAAGCTGGCGTTCCCATAATGCGAATTTTTTCTGCTAATTCACGATTTGCCTTTAAAGTATCAGCAATTTTAGGACTATTCATATCAGCTTGTAATTTTTTCATATCTACGCCATTTGCTTTAGCGAGATCCATGATTTTTTGTTCATTCAAATGACCATCTATTTTAAACAGTGCGTGTTGTAATGCAATGTATTTACCTTGCATTGCCGCAGCCATTGCTACTTTTGAAGCTAACTCAGATTCTTTACCAAAAATTGGAAATTCTTTATAAACAACACGTAAATTTTTATTCTTTGCAACTAAAGCATCTACTACTGTTGCCATTTTTTTGCAATGGATGCATTGATAATCAAAAAATTCTACTAAAGTAACATCACCTTCTTTATTACCAGCAACCGCTAAATCACCCATAGCTAAATCAGCTGCATATTTTGTGATAGCAGTTTTAGAATCCTTTTG
This sequence comes from uncultured Legionellaceae bacterium, assembly GCA_964483895.1. Lineage (GTDB taxonomy): Bacteria > Pseudomonadota > Gammaproteobacteria > Legionellales > Legionellaceae > 2-12-FULL-35-11. Next base: position 433 of record CAZADN010000312.1, on the reverse strand, counting down.
CATCGCTTCTTGTTGTCTTTTTTGTAAAACTTGCGATGCTTCAATTAATACTTCTGGATTTTGAACTAAATAATCATGAATTATTTTCTCAAATTGCTGTTTTTGTTCTGGAGTTACATCCTTTACAACCTCTGCTTTAACAGCAGCTGTACTCATCCCAAACACCAATGCTCCAGCCGTCAAAAAACTAGTTAATTTCACAATTTTCTCCCGAAATGAAAACTATCTAAAGAGATGAACAGTACCATCACTTATCGATAATTTCAAGAGTTAATCACCCTAAAATCTGGCAATCGCATCGATTATGAAGGTCTTTTGATTTTTTTCGGTGCCATTATCATAAGGAGTTGCATTAAATGCTGTTTCATAGCGTATTTCTGGTCTAATAAATATAAGACTTGTAATAAAATGAGTTAGACCTAAAGTCCAACTC
>CAZADN010000311.1:0-2141 GCA_964483895.1 uncultured Legionellaceae bacterium | reverse complement strand
TAGGCGTAAATGGAGTAATTCAGGCTGACGGAACAGTTTTTACAGCGTATGAAAATGATTTTATTTTAATTTGTTCCGACGGCTTAACAAATATGGTTAAAGATAGTGAACTTTATAACATTATTACAAGCAACACTCCCCTTGCCGATAAGGTTGATAGTTTAGTAAATCTTGCCAAAGCAAATGGAGGAGTAGACAATATTTCGGCTATCCTTGTTTCTATGAAAGAGGTGATAGTATGATGCTTTCACGAGGTACTACTGTTGCCGGCAGATATGAAATAGTTGAAAAAATAGGCATTGGTGGTATGGCTATAGTTTATCGTGCCAAGGATAAAAAACTGGACAGGGATGTTACTTTTAAAGTAATGCGTGAAGAATACGCTCTTGATGAAGACTTTAAAGCAAGGTTTTCTGTAGAAGCTAGGGCAGCCGCAAGTCTTATTAATCACAATATTGTTAATGTGTATGATGTTGGACAAGAAGGTTTAATTAATTATATAGTAATGGAATATGTAGATGGTGTTACGTTAAAAGATTTAATAGTAAGGCGTGCACCTTTTGATGACGACGAAGTGTTGGGTGTTGCAATTCAAATTGCACAGGCTCTTGAACACGCCCACAAGAACAACGTTATCCACCGTGATATAAAACCACAAAATATTTTGGTAACAACTGCGGGTTCTGTAAAAGTTACGGATTTTGGTATTGCTCGTGCGGCAACTTGTGCAACAACTACCGTAAGCAGTAACACAATGGGCTCTGTGCATTATTTTTCTCCTGAACAGGCAAGAGGCGGATACGTAGATAACAAAAGTGATATCTATGCTCTCGGCATCGTAATGTACGAAATGGTAACCGGAAAACTTCCTTTTGACGGCGAAACAGCTATTTCAGTAGCTTTAAAGCATATTAACGAGCCTATGCCTGATATTAAGGGAATAAATGAAAATGCTTCCGATACTATTATTAATATAATAAATAAAGCAACCGAAAAGGCTTCGGCAAGCAGGTATCAGACTATAGCCGAAATGAGTAATGACTTAAAGCGTGCGCTAACAAATTCCACAGGAGAATTTATAAGCAATCATACTGCCTTTGAACAGTCTCACACTATTAAGCTGTCAGAGGAAGATGTTATTCAAATTAAAAAGGAAAGCAAAATTAATAATTATTTATATGATGATAGTTTCAACGAAACGCAAATAGAAGAATTTTATGATGATTCGGTAGATAAGTCATTAGAACGCAAAGTTATTATAGCAGCGGTTATTACCTCACTTGTAATCATTGCAATAATTACTACTTCTTTCTTCCTGCTTAACAAGAAAAAACCTAATGTTACAGCTATTGAAATGCCACAGTTTACAGGTATGACATTAAATGACGCTGAAGAAGAAGCTAAAAGACTTGGTATTCAAATAAAAATTAATGAGACATACGACGATAATATTCCGGCAGGAGAGATTATTTCAATTGAAGAAAGGGAAGAAGTATTCCCCGGCGACGTTATAGAAGCAACAGTAAGTTTAGGCTCTGATAAATTTAAAATACCAAACGTTGTTAACAAAGATATTAATGTAGCGTTGGAATTCTTTAAAGATACTAATTTCTTAACACCAAAACCAGAGTATATATTTGATGAAAATTATCCTATTAATGTAGTAGTAAGGCAAGAGCCTGAGGGCGGGGTTATGGCTAAGCCAAACACTAAAATTACGCTTTATGTAAGCAAAGGGCAAGAGCTTAAAACCGTAACCGTTCCAAATGTTATTAATAATACAGAAGCTAAAGCTATTGAGAAATTACAAAACTCTAATTTGGTTGTTGGTAATATTTCAAGGATTGAGCACGAAACAGTACAAAAAGGGTTGGTAATCTCTCAGTCATTTGCAGCAGGTACACAGGTTAAAAAGGATTCGATTATAACGCTTACAGTAAGCCTTGGTCCTCCTGCAGATCCTAGCCCAAGCCCTAGTTCTACACCTGCCGTAACATCAACTCCTGCTTCTGCTAGGAATAAAACAACAAAAAGTTTTAAGCTCGACCCTGTAATTCCGGAAGATATGCAGCAAGTGCACTTTAGAATTATACAAAAAACTGAAACTGGTGAAAGTGTGTTCTTTGATGAAACAGTAAACA
>CAZADN010000310.1:0-2146 GCA_964483895.1 uncultured Legionellaceae bacterium | reverse complement strand
TTTGTTTGGTTGTAAAGGGTGCTATCTTGCACATTCACTGCTGACAGAAGGTATATTAAAATGGGGTTAACTCTTGACTAGTTTCATGCAAGAAAATACTTACGGGAAAAATGTTTATGCAAGCTAGAGATCGATCAGATTTTGCACGATCAGTTTACATTGTGGATGGCATGCGCACTCCCTGGTTAAAAGTACGTGGAGGCCCAGGAAATTTTTCAGCTTCTGATTTAGCTGTACAAGCAGGACGTTATTTATTAGCACGTCAAACATTTACTCCCGATCAGCTGGATGAAGTGGTTACGGGTTGTGTTATGCCAAATCCTGATGAGGCTAATATCAGTCGTATCATTGCATTGCGGTTAGGTTGTGGTAAAGCAGTGCCCGCTTATACAGTACAGCGGAATTGTGCTTCAGGTATGCAAGCTTTAGACAGTGCGGCTTTAGATATTGCTTGTGGAAGATATAACTTAGTATTAGCAGGTGGGACAGAGGCGATGAGCCAGGCGCCCCTACTACTGAGCAAAGAAATGACCGTTTGGTTTGCTGAATGGAGTTTAACTAAAAATTTCTTTGCTCGTTTAAAGCTACTTACACAATTTAAACTGAAATATTTAAAACCGATTATTGCTCTACTACATGGTTTAACAGATCCGATTGTAGGCTTAGGAATGGGTCAAACTGCAGAAATTATTGGCCATCGTTTTGGAATTACCCGTGAAGAAATGGATGCGTTTTCTTTACAAAGCCACCAGCGTTTAGCAATGGCACAAGATGCAGGAATTTTTAAGGAAGAAATAAATCCGATTTATGACAAACAAAATATTTATTATTCTTTTGATAATGGGTTGCGTCGTGATACGAGTCTAGAAAAACTAACTAAATTGCATCCTTTTTTTGATAAACCTTTTGGTTTGGTAACTGCAGGAAACAGCTCTCAAATTACGGATGGAGCCGCTTTTTTAATTTTAGCAAGTGAAGAAGCAGTACAAAAATATCAATTGCCGATTTTAACGCGCATAGTCGATGTGGCATGGGCAGGCGTTGATCCGAGTGAAATGGGTTTAGGTCCAGTACATGCGGTAGCAGCGCTTTTAAAAAAACAAGCGCTCACTTTTGAAAATATCGATTTTTGGGAAATTAATGAAGCGTTTGCAGGTCAGGTTTTAGCTTGTTTGGCAGCTTGGCAAGATGTTGATTATTGTAAAAATCAACTGGGTTTAACTCAAGCTTTAGGAGAAATAGATCAAGCTAAACTCAATATAGATGGGGGAGCGATTGCTATGGGTCATCCTGTCGGTGCGAGTGGTGCGCGTATAGTTTTGCATCTAGCCCATATTTTAAAAAGGAAACAAGCACGTTATGGTATAGCAACACTCTGCATTGGGGGTGGACAAGGTGGTGCGCTGTTACTCGAAAATATGGCTAGAACTAATACGGGAGTAGTTTGATGAAAAGCTATTTAAATTGGCAATTACAACAAAAAGAACAGGTTCTTTGGTTGTATTTTGATAAAGTAGATAGCTCTAGCAATAATCTAGATGAAAATGCATTAACTGAATTAAGCGCGATCATCCAGGAAATTTCTAATGATAAATCTGTACAAGGCTTAATAATTACTTCTAATAAAGTAAATAATTTTATTGTAGGTGCTAATATTCAAGCCATCAGTAAATTAAAAACCAAGGAAGAGATCCTAAGGTTTATTCAACTTGGACAAAAAGTATTTGATGAATTAGCAGCACTCAATATTCCCACAGTTGCTTTGGTCAATGGCTTATGTTTAGGGGGGGGCTTAGAGCTTGCTTTAGCTTGTGATTATCGTATTGCTGTTACTGACGATAAAACTCGTTTAGGTTTGCCAGAGGTACTGCTTGGAATTCATCCTGGTTGGGGAGGAACTATACGTTTGCCACGTTTATTGGGAGGACCTTCTGCGCTCGAATTAATTTTAACAGGAAAAACAATTTCACCTTATAAGGCACTTAAATTAGGTTTAATTAATCAGCTTGTTCCGTTGCGACAAGCTGAACGAGCGGCTTTATTTTTTGCTTCAGCAAAAATCAAAAAAAAGAATTATTTTTTTTTAATAAATTGGAAGAAAATAAATAATTATCATTGGATTAGAAATATTATTATCAAAATTGTT
>CAZADN010000309.1:0-2154 GCA_964483895.1 uncultured Legionellaceae bacterium | reverse complement strand
GGGTTATCTGATGAACTGGTTACAGAAAAGGTAAGCCATTATGCCTATCAATTTAAGTCTATAGCCGAAGGATCTTACGGTGTTACAAGTGCTACAACAAAGTTAGTACAAGGCTTAACAAAGTACAATGCTTCACGAGAGCAAGTAATAGATACACTTTGGGATACGGTTAATACAAATGAACATATTTTTGCAGTGTGGACATGCTGGCAGGAAAACACTTTTGATGGCAAAGATGCAGAATACGCAAATACTTTGTATCACGATAAATCCGGACGTTTTGCCCAATATATTTATAAAGATGGAGGCGAAATAAAATTAGATATTCTTCAAGGATATGACGACCCAGAATATGATGAGCTTTTCTTTGAAACTTTCAGAACTGGCAAAACCAGTATTACAGACCCTTATTGGTACAATGTTTCTGGCAAAGACGTTTTAATGTATTCTATTATAATGCCTGTTTTTGATGAAGCAACAAACAAAGTTATTGGAATAGTTGGCACAGACGTTTACATGACAGGTATTAATGAAGTAATAAAAAGCGTTAAAGTTATGGAAGACGGATACCTTACAATTGTAAGCCCCGGAGGTATAATTGCTTCATCTCCTGATAGCGAAAAAATACTTAAAAGCTACAAAGATGTTTGGCTTAACAACTATTCAGATTATTTTGAAACAGGCAAATCTAACAAAAATTACATAGATAATGAACATGAAGATGAAAACGGCACTAGTGTAATTTTTTCTGCCGAGGCTATAACAATAGGCGATACACAAGAGGAATGGGCTGTTTGCGCTGTAATTCCAAAGGCAACAGTAAATGTACCTATAGCAAATTTAACAGTATTAACGGCAATTATTGGGTTCTTACTTATATTTGCAGTTGGGTTTACTATATACTATATAATTAATAGCAAGTTTGAGCCGGTTTTAAAACTAAAAGATGCAGCAAATGAAATTGCCGCCGGCAACTTTAATGTTAATTTACCGCCAGACAGCCAAGATGAAGTTGGATCTCTTATAAGGTCTTTTAAAAGAGTTAAAGATAATGTATTAAACCTTATTATGGAAATAGGTGAAATGTCTGAAAATCTTAACAAAGGCGATGTAGATGCAAGAATTGATGAAAGCGGTTTTGAAGGTGCTTATAGAGAGGCTTCTAGCGCAATTAATAGCATTGTAAGTACAAATGCTTCTGAAAACAGCATGATTCTAAGAGCATACGGCGAATTTGGAAAAGGTAATTTTGATGTAGAGCTTCAAAAATTTCCAGGCAAAAAAGCGTTTGCAAACGAAATGTTTGATGAACTAAAAACAAACTTAAAATCTGTAAGCACAGATGTTTCCACGCTTATTAACGCCGCAGGGCAAGGCAACCTTAATGAAAGGGTTGACACAAACTTATACTACGGAGATTGGAAAGTTATAACCCAAGGGCTTAACAATCTTGTTCATTCAATAAGCGTGCCTATAGACGAAGCTAACAAAATTTTAGAAAAATTGTCAAATGGTGATTTCGATGTGTCGGTTGGCAAAGATTATAAAGGCAGCTTTGCTTCTATGATGAATTCTTTTGAGAACATGATAGTTACAACTCGTTCTTATATTGTTGAAATTACTGAAGTTTTAGAGATTTTGGCAAGCGGTGATTTAAGATCAAGCATAACAAGAGAATACGTTGGTCAATATAATCAAATTAAAGATTCTATAAACAACATTAATGAATCTCTGCGCCGTACAGTGGATGAAATTAAATCTTCCGCTGATAGTGTGCTTGTTGGTGCAAAACAAATTTCAGATTCTGCGACGGAATTGGCTAACGGCGTTAGCGTGCAGGCAAGCTCTCTGGAAGAACTTAACGCCTCGATTATTACAATTAATGATAAAACAAGCCTAAATGCCGAAAAATCTTACAACGCTAACGAATATTCTCAAAAATCAATGAAGAACGCTCAAACAAGTAATGAAGCTATGATAAAAATGCTTAAATCTATGAAAGAAATTAAAGAAACTTCAAATAACATTCATAAAATAATTCAAGTTATAGAAGATATAGCTTTCCAAACAAATCTTTTGGCGCTTAACGCTTCTGTTGAGGCGGCAAGAGCCGGTGTGCATGGCAAAGGTTTTGCAGTTGTTGCTCAAGAGGTA
>CAZADN010000308.1:0-2170 GCA_964483895.1 uncultured Legionellaceae bacterium | reverse complement strand
GCTTTATTTAACACATGCTCTTTACTTGAGCCGATCTCTGCGATAAGTTGGTCTTCAGGAATGTTCAGAGACTCACCTAGGACTTTTAATACTTGTTGTGCGCTCCTAAGAACCTCTGTAGGATTGTACATTTCCGTAAATCCTAATCCTTGCGCAAGCTGTAAAGATGTAGGTGCTTCGATAACATGTATTATATAAAGTTTAGCATGCAATGATTTTGCAATAGCTAAGGCTTTTTCACAATAACTAAAATGATTTTCACTTAAATCTGTTGCATGTAAAATATTTTTATACATTTTAATTCCATTTATTAATTAATGTACACGTTTTAATTTTAGTAAATATTTCAATGATTAGCTAGGTAAAGTGGAAAGTTCTTTGATTTCTGCTAATGGTATCATTACAAATTCACGATTGTACATTTCAGGGTGGGGGATTTTTAAGTTTGGGGTGTTAATTTTGACGTCTCCATATAGCAAAATATCTATATCAATCGTGCGTGCTCCCCATTTTATTTTTGTAATGCGATTTTGTTGTATTTCTATCGCTTTAAGTTCTCTTAATAAGGCTTTAGGTGGTAGTTTTGATTCTATCTTGATTACCAAATTATAAAACATAGGTTGGGATTTTTTACCAACAGGTTTATTAAAATAGAAAGATGAAATATCTTTAATATATAGATTTTTTATGCGCTGCATGGATTGAATTGCCATTCTTAATTGCCTTTTCGGAAATCTTAAATTGCTTCCCAATCCTAAATAACATGTAGGCATTTAATTTCCTAATTTTTTATCTGCGCAGACATTTTATTGCGTGTTTTAGTATCGGCATCTTGATATGTTGTCCACCAATTAGCAAGCTCCATTGGTGCATCTCCTGCTAATGCGCGTAGCGCTAAGAAGTCATATCCAGCTCTGAACCTTGCATGAGTAATTATACTTTCAGCGCGCTTCCCAGCACGTTTCGGGAAACGATACTGTAGCATCCATATTTCACGCATTACTTGTGTGTATCTCTTTGGAATAGTAACAATCATATTTTGTGCATTAATTACATCTGACATTGCTTGCTCAACAGCCGGCAGAGGGTCAACGTTATTCGCACGTAATATTTCAATTTGATGTAGTAGAGGGAACCATAGTAATACTGCATAAATAAATGCTGGGGTTACTGGTTTATTTTGTTTTATCCTTGAATCAGTATTTTCTAAAGCTAAGAATAATAATTCTTGTACGTTATATTGAGTCGTTCTTAGCGATTCAGTGTAAGGGAATAAATGGGCAAATATTTGATATTTTTCAAGGAGTAATTGCGCATTTTTTGCGTAACCACACTGATATAATTTTACCATTTCATCAAATAAACGAGAACTTGAGACATGTGTAATTAGGTGATTATGCTTTAAAATTGGATTTGCAGTATTTTCATCAATGCTAAAATCAAGTTTGGCTGCGAAGCGCACAGCGCGAAGCATGCGAACTGGATCTTCTTGGTAACGTAAGTTTGGGTCGCCAATTATGCGAATTTTTTTATCTTTAACATCTTTAACGCCACCAGTGTAGTCAATAATACTACCAGTTTCAATATCATAATATAATGAATTAATAGTAAAATCTCGTCGCCAGGCATCTTCTTCTAATGTGCCAAATACATTGTCTTTAACAAGCATCCCACGTTCATTTTGTTGATGTTGTGCATTAGATGTATTTTGACTACGGAATGTTGCTACTTCAACAATATCACGATTGTATATAATATGAACCAGTTTAAATCTACGGCCAATTATTCTTGAGTTTTTAAATAGCTTTTTAATTTGATTGGGTTTGGCATCGGTTGCCACATCAAAATCTTTTGGTGATTTATGTAAAAGGAGATCGCGTACGCTCCCACCAACTAAATATGCGTGATAGCCAGCATGATTAATAACATTAAGTACTGTTAATGCATTGGAATTTATATCTGTTTTTGAAACATTATGCGCGTTTCTTGGTGTAATGTACTTAGATTCAATATGTTGAATACGGCTTTTAGATTTGCGCAATAATTTTTTGATTAAGCTTATGATATGGGTTTCCTCTTTATCTTGAACATGTACAGAGAATATTGTATCAAATGATGTTTACAATGTGAATTTATTATCTTATGCTGAACTTTTATTTTTATTTTTTAT
>CAZADN010000307.1:0-2181 GCA_964483895.1 uncultured Legionellaceae bacterium | reverse complement strand
AGGTGATTTTAATAGATAGTTAAAAATAACAGCAGCATTTAATGTAGGACTAACGATTTTTCTAACGTCACCTCCACCAGGTGCCCAAGTGTCATATACTCCAAGATAAACAGCTTTTAACACTAATAAGAAAGAACCAATTCCTAGGAAAATTAAATGAATACCTAAAATAGTAGTCATTTTATTTTTATCACGCCAGTCGTAACCAAAGAATGGGAAAGATTCTTCTAAAGTGTCTGGGCCGAATAAAGAGTGATAGATACCTCCAACACCTAAAACGGCTGATGAAATTAAATGAACAATACCTACAACAAAGTAAGGAGTTGTATCAATAATTTCACCACCAGGACCAACACCCCAACCTAATGTTGCTAAGTGAGGAATAAGAATAAAACCTTGTTCATATAAAGGTTTTTCAGGAATGAAGTGAGATACTTCATAAAGTGTCATTGCACCTGCCCAAAAAACCATAAGACCTGCATGGGCAACATGGGCACCTAACAGCTTACCAGAAACATTTATTAATCGTGCATTACCTGCCCACCAAGCAAAACCAGTAGACTCGATATCACGTCCAATTACTTTATTATAGGGCGTTTCCACGTGGTAATACCTCCTCTGGGAATACAAAATTTTCATGAGGTTGGTCCTGAGCGGCCATCCATGCTCTAATACCTTCGTCTAATAAATGGTTTTTAGTATAGAACGTTTCGAATTCAGGATCTTCAGCTGCACGAAGCTCTTGAGATACAAAGTCGTATGCTCGTAAGTTTAATGCTAAACCAACGATACCAAAGGCACTAGCCCATAATCCTGTTACTGGAACAAATAACATGAAGAAGTGAAGCCATCGTTTGTTAGAGAAAGCAACACCAAAAATTTGTGACCAGAATCGGTTAGCAGTTACCATTGAATAAGTTTCTTCAGATTGTGTAGGCGTGAAAGCACGGAACGTGTTTGCAGCATCACCATCTTCAAATAACGTATTTTCTACAGTAGCACCATGGATTGCTGATAATAAAGCACCACCTAAAATACCTGCAACACCCATCATATGGAACGGGTTTAATGTCCAGTTATGGAAACCTTGTAGGAATAATAAGAATCTAAAGATAGCTGCAACACCAAAACTAGGAGCGAAGAACCAGCTAGCTTGTCCTAAAGGATACATTAAGAATACAGATACAAAGATAGAAATAGGTCCTGAGAAAGCAATTGCATTGTAAGGACGAATACCTACTAAACGCGCAATCTCAAATTGACGTAAACAAAAACCTATTAATGCAAATGAACCATGTAAAGCTACAAAAGTCCATAAACCACCAAGTTGAACCCTACGTGTGATGTCACCTTGAGCTTCTGGTCCCCATAATAATAATAAAGAGTGACCCATACTATTAGCAGGTGTAGATACAGCTACTGTTAAGAAGTTACATCCTTCTAAATAAGAGCTAGCTAAACCATGTGTATACCATGAAGTCACAAAAGTAGTCCCTGTGAACCATCCACCTAAAGCAAGATAAGATGTCGGTAAAAGTAAAAGACCTGACCAGCCTATGAATACAAAACGATCTCTTTTTAACCAGTCATCAACTAGGTCAAATAAGCCCCTTTCCTCAACCGCTGTACGTTGCGTTTGCCCTATTGCTATGGTCATACTGAGTAAAATCTAAAAAAGAGCCAAGGTTAAAATGAATTAATATTATCATTTTTCTTTTCCACAAACTAAGAATTAAACTTCCTGTTTTTTACATTTTATTATTATATCTATAATATTTATTTTCGAACAGCTTTTAAAAAATTACAGAAAATAATTTTTTTCTTAGTGAAAATTTTCAATTAACCATTCTCCAGGTTTTTCACAAAAACCTTCACATTCAATAACATCAAACTCGTACTTTTGTTTACTAATAAATTTATTAAGAAAAATTTTTAGTGAAAGAGTTTGTATATAAATATTTTTTGAATTTTTTATTTCATTAGTTTTTAAACTTATGGGAAGCTCTAAAAAATTTTTAGGGATTTTGTTAATACCATTTTTAATCCAACAACTATTATAAAATTGGCAGTTTATACATATACACATATTTTTAACAAATCTAACATTTTTATTAAAAATTTTTTTATTGGGGGCGGAGGGACTTGAACCCTCACGACCGTAAATAGTCAACGGATTTTCTA
>CAZADN010000306.1:0-2189 GCA_964483895.1 uncultured Legionellaceae bacterium | reverse complement strand
GCGAATACAAGGGTAATAATGATGTTGTAAGTAAAGAAGAGTTAATTGAGATAGCCGCACAATTAAAACGAGCTTTTTATGAAGCCGAGTTAGCTACTAATAATCAGCAGTATTTATCAAATCCTGATAATACTGAAGCTAGGCGCATTGCTTTGCAATATATCGCCGTAATGCGCGAATTATACTATCGAACTACCCATATTATTCCAAATTCAACGCAGATAATAACAATTATTAATGCATTAAATAATCCCAATCGGCAATTGGAAGAAATTGATACATCTGAAGGTAAAAGTGTTACTACGGCATTATTTAGTTCGTTACTTTGTGCTAAAGGTTGTACGGTGTTAGTTCCTACATCTAGTAAAAGCTTAGTTACTCAAGATTATTTAGATAAGCATAATAACTTATTTTTTGAAGCGTTGGGCTTTAAGTCAACAGCTATTAATCAGGAGAAAGAGAATTGTGAGCTTGAATTTGGCACAATTCATTATGGAACTAGTCGTGATATTGACTCGTTAATTGCTGAATATAAAATTACTGGTCGTTCTTTAACAAGAGCAGAAGATAAAAAAGATTATCCTTTGGCTTGTGTTAAAGATGAGCAAGATAATGATTTAGATGATTTAGCATCAAGAACTATTGCAGTTGAAATTCCAGTAGAAGAAAATTCTTTGTCTCCAACTTGGATAATTGGGGCTGTAAATAGATTTGTTGAGTCCCAAAACTATCAAAGGATTGAAAAAGATGGTCAAATTGAGCCTGATGATAAAGAAAAAGATTTGCGTAATCTGATTAGGTATTTACGTAGCGAAGCATGTGCAAATAAAGTTAGTAAAACTGAAGCTTCGCGTCAAGTTGATGATATTTTACCATGTTTAGAGAATTATTTGGCGGCGGCGTGTCAAGTGCATGGGTATATAGAAGGGATTGATTACCAGGTAATTGAAAAAGATTTAGAAGGTAATATTTTAGATAATCCAATAGCTACCCCTATGAATAGTTCGACTAGTGAAGTTGAACGTGGTAATACTTTTCCTGGCGGGAGACAAGCTTTTTTACATGAATTCTTAAATAGAAGTAAAAACCAATTTATTGTTGAGCTTGATCCTATCGAAATTGATACTAAATCTAATAAATCATTATCGGCAGATTTTGATTATTTTATTGGCTTAAGTGCAACGTCTGGTAGTAAACAGGAAATTTTAGAAGTAGGAATGCCAGTTAGTAAAATACCTCCGCATAAAGAAAAAATTCGTACAATTCTTACGCCGCAAGCAGTTAGAGATGTAGAGGAAAAACACCAAGCAATTATTCATGCTATTAAAATTAATGGCCTTGAGAACTCTTATTGTCCTAATTTTCTTTTAAGAATTTTGGCTTCAGTTATAGATTTATATTGCAAAGCTATGCAAACTTTGTGTTATATGTTTGGGAAAACATATACAGTAAAAGCTAAGCAACCAGTATTGGTATTTGTAAATGATCCAATTGAGGCGCAAAAGCTTTATCAGAAGCTTTCGAACATCAATAATGGTTATAAGCTTCAATACAGTGATGGTAAAGAAACTAAAAAAGAATATGATGATAAAATAGAAAAAGCTGGGAAAAATAATACTATTACGATTGTTGTCCCAAAAGATGGGCGTGGTATTGATTATGATTCTGAGCATCCAGAAGGTATTTTTGGTATCAAGGCATTCGATAGTACTATGCGTGGTGGTATACAAGTATTAGGAAGAGTTGGGCGTCAAGGTAAGCCAGGTAAATTTTTAGAAATAGTTGACGGTGGGGGCTTTACATATAATTCACTTTTTCAAAGGATCTTTGGTCTTAGTTATCAGGAAAAGAAAAAACAAGTCAAAAGCCGTGAGGATAGTCGTAATGTCGAGTGTGCAGTTGAACGCCATTATCGCCAAAAAATAGATGAAAAAATTCAAGTTGTATTAAAGCAATTTGATAAAATTCGCTTAGCAGTTCCTAAAAATAATGATGATGCGAAATTATTGTTATTGAGAGTTCAGCTTTTGCAAAAAATAAAAACTCATGTAAGTGATTTTTCGAAAGAGTGGGTTTCTAATAATCAGTTAATGCAAAGCGCTTTAAATACTTTTGAATCTAGAGTTTCTGAAGAGTGGAATGATTTTAAATCAATAGATCTTAAATTAATAGAAAATGATGAGTCACTT
>CAZADN010000305.1:0-2220 GCA_964483895.1 uncultured Legionellaceae bacterium | reverse complement strand
GGCGACAAGGTATGTTTGTTATGCCTTTCATCACTCGACTTGGAGTAACAGACTCTTGGGGTGGTTGGAGTATAACTGGAGAAAGTAGTTCAAACCCTGGTTTATGGAGTTTTGAAGGTGTTGCTTTAACTCACATCGTACTTTCTGGATTATTATTCCTTGCTGCAATCTGGCATTGGGTTTACTGGGACTTAGATGTTTTCAACATTGAAAGATCTGATGAAATATCACTAGACTTACCAAAAGTATTTGGTATTCACTTATTCTTATCAGGTTTATTATGTTTAGGTTTCGGTGCATTCCACGTTACAGGATTCTTTGGTCCTGGTATATGGGTATCTGATCCTTATGGATTAACTGGAAAAGTTCAAGGTGTTGCTCCATCTTGGGGACCTGAAGGATTTAATCCGTTTAATCCAGGTGGTGTAGCTGCTCATCATATTGCAGCAGGTACTTTTGGTATTTTAGCCGGATTCTTCCACATAATTGTACGTCCACCACAACGTTTATATCGTGGTTTAAGAATGGGTAATATTGAAACAGTATTATCTAGTAGTATTTCAGCAGTATTCTGGGCAGCATTTGTAACTTCAGGAACAATGTGGTACGGTTCTGCAACAACACCTATAGAACTTTTTGGACCAACACGTTATCAATGGGATAGCGGATACTTCCAACAAGAAATTGAAAGACGTGTTGAAAACTCTGTGGCTGAAGGTTTAAACAAATCTCAGGCATGGTCTCGTGTTCCAGATAAATTAGCGTTCTATGACTACATTGGAAATAACCCAGCTAAAGGTGGTTTATTCCGTGCAGGTCCTATGAACAAAGGTGATGGTATTGCAGAAGCTTGGTTAGGACACCCAATTTTCACAGATCGTGAAGGACGTGAATTAACAGTTCGACGTATGCCAGCATTCTTTGAAACTTTCCCTGTGATTCTTTTAGACAAAGATGGAATTATTCGTGCTGACATTCCATTCCGTCGTGCAGAATCAAAATATAGTATTGAACAAGTTGGTGTAAGTGTAAGTTTCTATGGTGGAAAACTTAACGGTCAAACTTTCAAAGATGCACCTACAGTTAAAAAATATGCTCGTAAAGCTCAATTAGGAGAAGTATTTGAATTTGATAGAGCTAGCTTAGAATCTGATGGTGTATTCAGAAGCAGTCCACGTGGTTGGTATACTTTTGGTCATGCTAACTTTGCTCTTATCTTCTTCCTTGGTCATTTATGGCATGGAGCAAGAACATTATTCCGTGATGTATTCACAGGTATTGACGCTAGCATTACTGAACAGGTTGAATTTGGTGTATTCCAAAAACTAGGTGATGAAAGTACACGAAGACAAGGAATTATTTAATAAGGGAGTAGAAAATGGAAGCACTTGTTTATACGTTTTTACTTATTGGAACTTTAATGGTTCTATTCTTTGCAGTATTCTTTCGTGAACCACCGCGTATTATTAGCAAATAATCGTATCACAATAAAATTATTGTGATACGGGACTAATAATATTAGTCTTCATGTTCCTCAAAAGGATCTCGCAATTCTTGAGCAGGTGGGCCAAAAGCTACATATATTGCATATGCAACTATACCAAGCAATAAACATTCTAAGAATGTTACCAAAAGCAAAGATGAATCTAGATTCTCAATTGTCATAGTTGAGTTAGGTATCAATTAAGTTATTAAATTTTAGAAAATTGGTTAGAAGTAAAGTTTGAACTTTAGAAAAAATTTAAAGTTCAGACTTTACCCTTTCCTAACTATATTATAACTTGTCTTTAACCTAACAAATCAAGATAAATGTTTTGGCCGTCATTCATAAAGGAGTAATTATTAATGACTTTTAAAACAAAACTAGGAGCAATCCTAAGACCTTTAAACTCAGAGTATGGAAAAGTTGGTCCAGGTTGGGGTAGTACACCAATCATGGGTATCGTAATGGCATTCTTTTTAGTATTCTTACTTATTATTCTTCAAATTTATAACTCATCACTTATTTTAAATGATGTAGATGTAGATTGGAGTGCCTTATCGAAATAAAATTTATATCAAAAAATCTTTTAACATATTACTTTATTGTTGTTTTTAAACAACAATAAAGTAATTTTATATTATTTCTTAGCTTTTGAAGCTACTTCTTGTACTTCATTTAAAGCAAAATTATTTGTATTCGTACCAGTATAATTTACTTTCGTAAATCTCACTAATACA
>CAZADN010000304.1:0-2224 GCA_964483895.1 uncultured Legionellaceae bacterium | reverse complement strand
AAGGGGTCAGAAGGATAATGATTATTCTCTCTCCCCTCTTTTCTTTAATAAATACTCGCTTCTTGGTAATACTACTACTTGGGTTAGTCTTTTCAATACTTATGCTCCCGCAGCGAATATTGAACTTTTTTAAAACATGAATATTGAACGCCAAATACCAACCATAAACTATAGAGATAAGCATTATTTTCTTGAAAAAAGATATGATATTGGCAATTCCAATAGAACTTTACTACCGGAAGAAACCCTCAAAAAAATCAAACCCTATTTTAAACAGATTGGATTAACCAGACTAGGAAATATTACCGGTTTAGATAGAATCGGTGTACCAGTTACCATCGCCATCAGACCAAACAGTTATAGTCTGAGTCAATCTAGCGGTAAAAGCACCAATTTAGACGCAGCTTTAGTCTCAGCAGCCATGGAGTCTATAGAACTTTATTGTGCAGAGAATATCAAGCAGGAAATTATTAGAGCTAGTTATACTCAGATTCAGAATGATTACAAAAATATTAATCTAGAAGATCTCGAATATAATAAATACTCATTATTTAATATTAATCGTCCCGAAGATTGGATCTTAGGCTGGGATATTATCAATCAAGAAGAAGTTGCCGTACCATATCACTCAGTTAGTCTAGATTTCCGGGTTTTTAATGAGAGAACATCTCCTAATTCTTTTATTATGAGTTCTAATGGCTTAGCCTCTGGTAATCACTTTTTAGAAGCAGTAATTTCAGCTATATACGAAGTAATTGAAAGAGATAGTACCTCTTGTCATATAGAGGCTCAATTATACGGTAAGAAAAAAAATAAAATAGACCTCTCAACAATAGCTAACGCAGAAATCCAAAAACTTTGTCAGCAATTAGAATCTAAAAAATTAATAGTTAACGTATTTGATTGTACAACTGATATTGAAGTTCCTGTTTTTGACGCTTATTTATATGATTTAGAATCTAATGATGTTTCCATTTGTCATGGTTATGGTGCTCATCTCAATCCCCATATTGCTATCTTCAGAGCCATAACCGAAGCAATCCAAGGTAGAAACATAGTTATCTCAGGTTCAAGAGATGATCTTTTTAAAGACACTTATAATGGTAATCGTTTACGATACCAATCTTTTATCGAAAAAGTAGAAACTAGCAAAGAACCAGAAGCAATAAAAATGAGTTATTCAGATCAGACAACTCAGACTTTTAATGAAGATATATTGCTGCTAATTAATAAACTAAAAAAGGTTGGATTAAATCAAGTAATCGTTGTAGATTTATCACCACCAGACATAGACATCTCAGTAGTAAGAGTGATTATTCCTGGTTTGGAGAGCTATCATTTTCCTAGCTATTATCCCAGAAGAAGAGCTAAAAAATTTGTCGCCGAAAACTGTGATCTTGCTTTACCCATTTCTAGTCGTTCAAAGGCGATCAGTAAAAAAGAAATGATTCATCTAGCTGCAGGAGGTGCTCAGTAAATGAATAAAAAAGAAGATATTTTAGTTTTTTTAGGTCCTTCTTTACCCATTAAAGAAGCCCAAAAAATTGTTAATGCTACTTTTTTCCCTCCGGCTGAACAGGGAGATCTCATCGGTTTTGCCCGTCAATTTAAACCAAAAGTAATTGCTCTGATTGATGGGATATTTCATGCTAAACCCTCCGTATGGCACAAAGAAATTCTTTATGCTCTTAATCAAGGTATCCATGTTTACGGATCTAGTAGTATGGGTGCTCTCAGAGCAGCAGAAACAGGCGCTTTTGGTATGCAAGGTGTTGGCAAAATTTATCAACAATTTGCTACCGGTGAGTTATTAGATGATGATGAAGTTGTTCTAATTCATGATGGCTTAGAAAGAGATTTTCGTCCTCTGACTGAACCAATGGTTAATGTCAGAGAAACCTTAATAAAAGCTAAGTCAGCTGGGATAATTAATGATTTTCAATACGAAAGTTTGATTAATATTGCTAAAGATATTTACTTTGCCAAAAGAACTAGAACAGCAATTTTTAACCAAGCAGTTGCACAGGGTATTCTCTCAGATTCAGCCACGATCAAGGGTTATTTTGAAAAGCATTATGTTGATCTTAAGCGTAATGATGCAGTGGAGTTATTAAAGATAATTAAAGAATTACCTACTAACTTAGAACCCTTTAAACCTGATTTTGAATTCACCAATCATCGCTTAGTTGACAGCTTATTATACAAAGATGCTTACATGATGGAG
>CAZADN010000303.1:0-2249 GCA_964483895.1 uncultured Legionellaceae bacterium | reverse complement strand
TCCTGATTTTACACCTTGAAATATTTATGGTAAAGTGCAAGTAAACGAACTTATTAATGTTCCTGTCTTGGCATAGCACTGCACTTTGAAATTTACAACTGTTTTTCATGCTCACAGAGTTAAAAAACATGATAAATACTTGAGAGGTGTGCAATTTTAATGGATGCCGACACAAATAAAGCATTTAAGGAACTTAGCAATCCTGCCTCGACAGGTGGCCTGGGAGTACATTTTGAAAATCGGATACAGACTTCCTTTGTTGTTCTTATGCTCGCCAATGGATTTGCACCTTGCCTACCATCTTGGCCAATCGTAAAAATTAAGCTGCAGGGTAAGTATCAAGGATATGAAATTGATGACCTTATTGTATATGCTGAACAAACAACTACTAAGAAACAAGCAAAGTTTCTTGGGCAAATAAAGCATTCAATTAAAATTACAGAGAATAATAATGAATTTAATGAAGTAATACAAGCCGCATGGTATGATTTTAATAATAAAAATGTTTTTTCTGAGGGAATAGACGTTATTGCATTAATTTGCGGCCCATTATCTTCAACGGATACTTGCGATGTTCGTTCATTGCTTAATCAAGCTAAACATTCTGAAAGTGTAGATGATTTTGTAAATAGGATTGAGTTAGCAAATTTTACTAATCAAAAACAAAGAGATAAGTTAAAAATTATTAAATCAGTATTAAAGAAAGCTAACAAAAATAATGAGTTGACAAATGACCAAGTATGGAGGTTTTTAAAATCATTTCATATACTTATTTATGATCTTGATATTAAAGGAGTAACACTTTCCTTACTACATACAATTATTAACATTCATCAAGGCACGGAAGCGTCTACTCTATGGTCAAAGTTGCTTGATTTTACAGAATGGGAAATTGAAAATGCAGGGTGCATAACCCTAGATTCGATTCCAGATGAAATCAGGGGTATATTCAAAAAAGAGAAGTTTAAGGTTATACCAGAAAACTATTTTAATGAAAAGGTTATAGATTCAAACACATATGTGACTCAATTCCAATATGCTAAAGAATTTTCTCATTTTGCACTTATTGGTGCTTGGAATGATAATTCAATGAAAGATATAGAAATAGTCAGTACCATAATAGGCGAAGACTATGGTATATGGATTCCTAAAATTCGTGAAATAATTCAACTTTCCGAGAGTCCTATTTCTTTAAAGAATGGGATCTGGAGTGTTAAAAATCATAATGCATTATGGCATGGCCTTAGAACAAGGATTTTTGATAATACTTTAGATCGTTTTAAACTATGCATTGTAAAAGTCTTAAGAGAGAGTGATCCTAAGTTTGAACTGCCTAAAGATAAAAGATTTGCAGCTAGTATATACGGAAAAACACTGACCTACTCGAACTCATTAAGAAACGGAATGGCAAAAAGCTTAGCGTTTATTGGAGCAAACGCATCAGAACTAACTAATTGCTCTTTTGGTAAAGCAGATATTACCACTACACTATCTATTCGTGAAATTTTGGGTGATGCAGATTGGGTAATATGGGCAAGTTTAAATGATTTGCTACCACTCTTCGCAGAAGCCTCACCAGATGAATTTCTCAAAATAGTTGAAAGCGCTTTAATTAATAAGTCAAGCCTTTTTACTATACTTTTTGAGCAAGAAGCCATTGGAATTGCAGGTTGTAATTATCTTACTGGATTACTTTGGGCTTTAGAAACTCTTGCATGGGAAGAACAATTTCTTGTCCGTATTACAGTTATTCTTGCGGAATTAGCAAGTTACGATCCAGGTGGAAATTGGGCTAACCGTCCGATTAATTCCTTAATTTCGATTTTTTTGCCGTGGTATCCCCAAACAATAGCTTCATTAGAAAAACAAAAAACAGCTATTCACACAATTGTTAAGGAAAATCCAGAAGTTGCTTGGAAACTTCTACTGAGCTTATTACCAAACAAGCATCAATCAACTAGTGGAATACGTAAACCTACATATAGAAAATCCCTCCCTGAAAACTGGGTTGTGAATACTACAAAAGCAAAATATTGGGAACAAGTTTCGTTTTATGCAGATTTTGCAGTTGACATTGCAAAAAACAATATAGATAAGCTACAGGAAATAATTAATAACATTAACATTTTACCGCAAAAAGCGTGTGATAAAATCTTACTCTATCTGCAATCAGAAATAATTATATCTGAACCAGAAGATAGGAGAATGGTGTTATGGAACAAATTAATAAAATTAATATCTAAGCATAA
>CAZADN010000302.1:0-2258 GCA_964483895.1 uncultured Legionellaceae bacterium | reverse complement strand
CGCGCTTATAATACTGTGATTCCATCCTCTGGTAAGGTCTTAACTGGTGGTGTTGATGCCAATGCATTACAGCGTCCAAAACGTTTATATGGTGCGGCGCGTAATATAGAAGAGGGTGGTAGTTTAACAATTATTGCGACAGCAATGGTTGATACTGGTTCGAAAATGGATGAAGTCATTTATGAAGAATTCAAAGGAACTGGTAATATGGAAATTCACTTAAGTCGTGGTATTGCTGAGCGTCGAGTATTTCCTGCTATTAATATCAATCGTTCAGGCACAAGACGCGAAGATTTATTACTTACTCCTGAAGAATTACAAAGAACTTGGATCCTTAGAAAAATTCTGCAATCTATGGATGAAAGTGATGCTATCGAATTCTTGATTGAAAGAATGAAAAATCATAAAACTAATGCTGAGTTTTTTGATGCGATGAAGCGCCAAGAATAATTCTTATGAAATATGCTGATCTGCGAGACTTTATTGCCCAGTTGGAAGCAAAAGATTTGCTTTTGCGAGTTGAATATCCTGTTTCTCCATATTTGGAGATGACGGTTGTAAGCGATAAAGTTTTGCAAGAATCAGGTCCTGCGTTATTGTTTACCAATCCTAAAGATTATAATACAGCGGTACTTACAAATTTATTTGGTACAGTTGAGCGTGTTGCAATGGGGATGGGTAAAGAAACCATTGCTGATTTGCGTGATATTGGCGTTTTACTAGCAGCATTGAAAGAGCCTGAACCACCCCGTGGGTTTAAAGATGCAATTGGTAAGTTACCATTACTTAAGCAAGCTTTTAATATGGCTCCTAAATATGTGCATAAAGCGCATTGTCAGCAGTATGTCTTTGAAAATGATGAGGTTGATTTAACAAAATTACCAGTTCAAACTTGTTGGCCAGGTGATGTTGGTCCCTTAATTACTTGGGGATTGGTTACAACTAAAGGTCCTTATTCTTCACGTGAAAATATGGGAGTTTATCGGCAGCAAGTTATTGGTAAAAATAAATTGATAATGCGTTGGCTTGATCATCGTGGTGGCGCGTTAGATTTTTCTGCCTGGCAAAAAGAATATCCTAAAGAGAGATTTCCGGTTGCAGTAACTCTTGGCGCAGATCCAGCGACTATGCTTGCTGCGGTTACGCCTGTTCCTGATACTTTGTCTGAATATGCATTTGCTGGTTTATTACGTGGGCAACGTTCGGAATTAGTAAAGTGTATTGGTAGTGATTTACATGTTTCAGCTAGTGCCGAAATAATTTTAGAAGGTTATTTAGAATCAGGAGTAGTCGCTCCAGAAGGGCCTTTTGGTGACCATACTGGATATTATAATGAAGTTGATAATTTCCCTGTATTTACTGTTGAAAGGATTACTCATCGTGATAAACCAATTTATATGAGTACTTATACAGGCAGGCCGCCGGATGAGCCAGCTATTTTAGGTTTAGCTTTAAATGAGGTTTTTGTACCACTTTTGCAAAAACAATTTCCAGAAATCGTTGATTTTTATTTGCCACCGGAAGGTTGTTCTTATCGTTTAGCGGTTGTTACGATCAAAAAACAATATCCAGGTCATGCAAAACGCGTTATGATGGCTGTGTGGTCGTTTTTACGACAATTCATGTACACTAAGTTTGTGATAGTTTGTGATGATGATATAGATGCACGTAATTGGCAGGATGTAATTTGGGCGATTACCACGCGTATGGATCCAATGCGTGATACAGTTATGATTGACAATACGCCAATTGATTATTTGGATTTTGCTTCGCCTGTATCTGGTCTTGGTTCGAAAATGGGGCTAGATGCTACTAGTAAATGGCCATCTGAGACGAATCGTGAGTGGGGTAAGCCTATTCGTATGGATGACGATGTTTTAGATAGAGTAAATAAATATTGGTCTAAGTTGGGGTTGAAATAGGGTGACTTCAGAGATTGTAAATACAACAATTGAGTCAGTATCTGTCTTAACTCCAACAATGTTGCAGTATTTTCTTAAGCCTATTAAATATGTAGATTATTTGGCTGGACAATATTTACAGGTAATAATTGCTGATAATGCATATAGTTATTCAATTGCAAATGCGCCTCTTGATGATAAGCATTATGAGTTGCATATTCGGCATGGGAATAATAGTCAAATATTAATGGCTATGCAAAAAGATTCTAAAATTCAGATAAAATTGCCGTTTGGTGATTGTTCGCTTGCGCATATGCATGCAACCATGCCGATTATTTTTATAGCACTTGGTTCTGG
>CAZADN010000301.1:0-2260 GCA_964483895.1 uncultured Legionellaceae bacterium | reverse complement strand
AGCAAAGGACACGGTGGAAAACGCCGTGTCCTTTATTTTTTATAAATTTTTATTAAGTTGGACAAAAACCCTTGACAATAGCTTTTTGAAAACTAAGATTTTGGCAATTGTACTTTCAGCGATGATGATTGTCAGCCTTGCGGCTTGTTCACAGACCGATGTCGTTGGAAAACAATCCACTACCTCTTTTGATGATGTGCTTAAGCAATTCCTGATAACGTGAAACCGGATGAAATGAATGCCGGTTGGTCACTTGATGCGCCTGATGATACAGTTCGTTTTATATGGAGTGAGGATTACAGCAAAAGCCCATTGCATGATGTAATGTTTTAGATTAATGGAAAGACTTTTGTCGATGCCAGTTTAGACACAAGCAAATTGCCGGATAATAGCGCGGCTTATGAACAAGTTGTAAAAAAGTACCGTAGTTCTGATACAATGTCGTTGTAGAGTTACTGTTTTGCGGATGAATTGGATATTGATACATCAGAGTTCGTGTGATAAAATATGCATAATTAAGTTGCTTTGAGATAAGTATTATTTTCTTCATATACTCACTTGTTGTAGGGTATGGGGTGTATTTATAGTTTACGAGGTGATTTGATATATCAACTAACAAAAAAAGCATCTTATTAGTCCAACCTGAAAATAGAGAAATTAATCTTTTTAGGAAAAGACAGTTTAATAATTTTTCCCAAATAACAATGCCTTACCTTGCTGCATTTATAGACGAAGATTTATTTGACGTTACTTTGATAGATGAATACAACCAAAAGATAAACTATAACCAAAGATTTGATTTAGTTGCTATAACAGTAAACACACCCAATGCTTATCACTGTTATGAGATGAGCAGCGCTTTCTGCTTAAAAGGTGTTAAAGTTGTAATGGGTGGTCCTCACATTACATTATTACCCGATGAAGCGCTTGATAAATGTGATTACTTAATCATAGGTGAAGCTGAGCAAACATGGCCTGCTTTTCTGAAAGATTTTTATCACAACGCCGCAAAACAAATATATAAGTCTACAACCCCTCCGACACTTGATAATATCCCTTTACCTCGTTGGGACTTGTTAAAAAAGCGCAGCCCAATTATGAAAGGGGCAGTTTTTGCCACGAGAGGTTGCCCATATAATTGCTCATATTGCAATTTGAAACAGATTTATCATGATTGTTTTCGTATGCGGCCTGTTCACGAAGTAGTTTCAGAAATTAAAAAAATGAAAAGTCACTACTTTGTGTTTTGGGATGATAACTTTTTTGCTAACAGAGAATATGCGATACAGTTAATGAAAGCTATTAAACCAATGAATAAAAAATGGTCGGCACAAGTTACATTAGCTAACTGCAACGACGAGGAACTTTTATTTACAGCAAAGCAAAGTGGTTGCATGTATTTATTTGTAGGACTTGAATCATTTTCAAGTATGTCGCTTACACAAGCTAACAAACCCATAAACAATGTAAACTCTTATTCTGTTATCATCGAAAAAATACATAAGCATAAAATTATGGTGCAAGCAGGAATTATTTTTGGATTTGACTATGATGATTCGTCAGTCTTTGATAGTACCCTTGAAGCTTGTGAGCGGTTAGGTATTGATGGAGTAACAGTAAGCTTGCTTACACCGCTTCCCAAAACGCCAATCTATATTAAAATGAAGCAAGAGGGTAGGTTGCTCACCGATAACTGGAGTCATTACAATGGGAAGACTAATGTGGCATACCTTCCCCAAAATATGACACCAGAAGAATTGTTACAAGGCTATATGAGTTTTCGTAAGCGATTTTATTCATTATCATCATTTTTAAAGCGAATGAAAGTTTCAAAAACACGCATATTTCATAATTTCATTATTAATTTAGGTTATAGAATTTCTATCAGATGAACATGCAGATTATGAGCAATCCCTTTAGTCCACGTTCATCATAGCGCATTCAGAATAAACCAGATAATCCCATGCAATAAGCTATGCAAATCCTATAGTCTTTGCCCTATGGCATCTCCAAATTCGGAGATGCTTTTTTGATGCCTTTGCAATTGATTTGCGTTCTAACAATCGTAAACGAAACCAAACCCAGACGGAGGTGAAACCATTGATTATTTCAATAAAGCTACCGTATTTGATACAATGCCATTATGGGCTTTCAGCGGTTACTGAGCGGCCGCTGAAAGCCCTGTTTTGTTATTTGCAATCAGTCGATGTAGGGATTGCCGTATTGAGGATAAGTTGGTTATGTCAACAATACACACTTG
>CAZADN010000300.1:0-2263 GCA_964483895.1 uncultured Legionellaceae bacterium | reverse complement strand
ATGATAAATTAACTTAAATGGGCGATGTGTTGTTGGTTGTAACTCTCTCATTGCCAATAAACAAATTGGGCCAATACTATAAGATAAAATACTTGCCGATGATAAAAAAGCAACCAATTTTTGCCAACCAGGAAATGGTAAAAAAGATAGCAATCCAACTAGCAAATTTGCATATAAAGTCACATAGGGAATATCATGGCGATTAACTTTCAAAAATACTTTTGGTAAATGCTTATTAAGCGCCATTCCATATAAAATCCGAGATGTAGCAGCAGTGTATACAAAAGTCGTTCCAAATGGCGAAAATATAGCGTCTATCATAAGCATGGTTGCAATCAATCCCAAGCCTAACAATAATGTTAAACCAACCAAAGGTCCGCTATCTCCTGGATAACTAAGAGCATGCCAACCATGTCCCAAATACTCTTTTGGAACAGCTATAATAAAACTTAATTGCAGCATAAAATACAATAAGAAACCGATAACTACAGCACCAAGTATACTAATAGGAATATTACGTTGTGGATTTTTAACTTCCCCAGCCAACATCAAGCCATTTTGAAATCCAGTAAATGCGAATGCAACTCCACCAATAGATAAGGCACTAAAAATATCCTGCCAATCAGATGAGTGATTTAGTTGAATATGAATGTTAGAAGAATCATTTGCACTTATGCATAATGCAAAGATGGCTATACTTGGTAGTAAAAATTTTAAAATGCTTGCATATTTATTGCATTCTGCTAATAGCTTAATTCCATAAGAATTAAGTATAACAACAAACAACATAACGCCAATAGCAACTAAGTAACCTACCCCTGATAAAGTAAATGTTGAAGAATTTTTTACAAGCAATGCCGGAAAAAAATGACTACCATATTGTAAAATAGCTTGTATCTCAATTGGTGTCATTACAACGTACGATAACCAAGAAGTCCAGGCAAATAAAAAACCAACCTCTTTGCCATGAGTATAAGTTGGATAATTAGACATCCCACCGGATACAGGGAACATAGTCCCAAGCTCACATAGAGGCAATGCAATAAAAAGCATAAAAATTGCCGCAATAATCCAACTGATTAACGCATTACTTCCAGCTATTTGCGCACTAATAAAAGGACTAAACAACCAGCCGGAACCTATCATTCCACCGGCTGAAGCAACCAAAATATTAAGAGTAGATATATCACGTTTTAACATTAAGTCTTCATCTTTTTGTAATAATAAAAAATTATTGTAAAAAGATAATAATTTAAAGTCAAATTATTAACAAATAACGGGTGTGATTTTTTCTGCGGTTATCCGTTCGGCCTGAGGAGCTGCGAAGCAGCGTCTCGAAGGCTATCTATCCAGGTAAAGCCTTCGAGACGGAAGCTTACGCTTCCTCCTCAGGCCGAACGATATCTAGTTTATCAAACAACCGCAGAAAAAATCGCACCCAAGCAATAGACAGCGGCTCCCTCTTAAGAAATATTTAAAAAGAGATAAAATTCCAGTTTTTTAACCTTCTATGGAACTCTTTTTATTTGAGTTATTCAGAAGGTTGATCAGGATGAACCAGGCTTGCTGAAAGCATCTGTTGTTCTGTATAATAGTTTCATTGAAAGAGATGATAAAGACTTTTTATCCACAAATTCTGTGGATAATTCTGTGTGTATCACGTTATTAAGCAGTAGAGTTTCAAACTGGACTTTGAACAGTAGACCATAACTTATGCATTTGTTAAAATTCACAAAACTCTAAATAATAGTACTAATATGACTGATTCACACACCCCTATGATGCAGCAATATCTTAAAATAAAAGCTGAACATCATGACATGTTGTTATTTTATCGTATGGGAGATTTTTATGAGTTATTTTTTGATGATGCAAAAACTGCTGCAAACCTTCTTGATTTAACTTTAACTCATCGCGGACAATCACAAGGCAAGCCAATTCCCATGGCTGGAATCCCTTATCATGCCTTAGATAATTATCTAGCACGCTTAGTTAAAAAAGGTGAATCTGTTGCTATTTGTGAACAAATTGGTGATCCGCAAACAAGTAAAGGTCCTGTAGCACGTGAGGTTACAAGAATCGTGACTCCTGGTACAGTAACTGACGATTCGCTACTTGAAGCGCAGATAGATGTAATTTTATTGGCTATATATCAAGCTAAACAGGGTTATGGTTTAGCTTGGGCAGATATTAGTGGAGGTAGATTTAGTATTTTATCAGCAATCGATACTGCCCAATTATTTGCTGAAGTTAACCGGCTGCA
>CAZADN010000299.1:0-2265 GCA_964483895.1 uncultured Legionellaceae bacterium | reverse complement strand
GCGTGAAGATAAAGATTCCGTAGTTGGCCCTCTTGCTGCAATTCTTGAAAGGGCACATGCTATCGCTATACAAAGAGATATTCAAAATTTTCTCGAACTAGGTAAACGCGCCGACGGGCACAATAAACGCTTAGGTACATTCATTGATAACAATCAAGATAATAAGATAGACCGCGAGAAATTACTTGGAGCAGAATTTATTACCTGGGTAACTGAGAAGATTGATAAAGGTGACTTTATCCTAAATCAAGACCCAGCATGGATAGAAGTGCGCGAAGCAAGTGTTGTTTTACACCCTAGCGTCTTAGATATCTATATGGAAGAACATAAAAAACTAAAAAATCGGGTCGCCATGCAACAAGCATTTCTTACCTGGAACATGCACTTACTAACTGATGCGGCTGCAAAATCATTTAAACAAAGAGGAGAAAAAGGTTTAAGTAGTATCGCGATTAACAGTGCCATGTTACCCAATAATGTACTAATATATAATTCTAAAACCGATAAAATAACAAAGGTATCAACTTTAGAATTAATGAACAATTTAGAAAAATATAGTAAATATAATCCATCAGTCATTAGCACCCCCATAAGTCAACTTTCACAAACTGGTGAATGGGTCTCCGGAGATGAAAATGCCCCAAGCATGCGATATCAGCAAAGCAATAAGATTTGATTACGCAATTGGAGACATTCAAGGATGTTATGATGGCTTAATGCGACTATTAGACAAAATAAATTTTGATGAAAAGCTTGATAGACTATGGTTTGTTGGCGACTTAGTAAATCGAGGCCCATCATCTTTAGCTGTACTTAGATTTATTAAAAATTTACCGCTTAAGCCATATATTACTTTAGGTAACCACGATCTATATTTATTAACTTTAATTTTTTTACATAATAAATCGCCTAAGAAAAAAGACACTGTATCATGTATTTTAAACGCTAATGATACTGAAGAAATAGGTGACTGGCTTAGAAAGCAATCCATAATACACTATGATAGCAAGTTGAATGTTGTCATGACGCATGCTGGAATTCCTCCAATCTGGAGCTTAGAAGAAGCATTAAAGTATGGGAAAGAATTAGAACAAGCGCTACATGCACCTGAATTTAAGTTATTTTTAGAAGACATGTTAGGAGATAAGCCAAATACATGGAAAAATGATTTAATTGGCAATGCAAGGCTACGGCTTATCTGTAATTATTTTACACGTATGCGATACTGCAACTCTGACGGAAGTTTAGATCTAAAATATAAAGGCTTAATCGAAAAATCTCCCAAAAACATTATACCGTGGTTCAATACTCCAAATAGAAAAGCAATCAAGGCTGAAATAGTTTTTGGGCATTGGGCCTCTTTAGGTGGAATTAACCCATCCCCAACTATACACGCAATTGACACCGGCTTTGTATGGGGAGACTCAATGACCGCACTTCGCCTCCAAGATATACAAAGATTTAGCATTACCTGGGATCTAAATAGCTAAAACGTCAAACTGTAACCGCCTAGGATCATTAAACATAAATTCTCCAGCTTGCCTATCTAGATAATGACGGGCTAATAGCTCAAGAGCTGAACTCTCATCAGATTTACCTTCCATAACAACCAAACCATCTTCACACAACGCACCTGCACAAACAAGTTTATGAAATTTCTTCGCAAAATACTGAACGGTAATTTCTCGCGCTCGCTCTTGATGCGACACTGCAACAACTATAGCAATTCTTTTTTGCTCTGCTTTAGGAATGCCGACAAGCCAAGCATTTAAAGCTTTATCCAAAGATGATATTTCTATTTGTGCTGAATATTTTAAGATGTTTCTAAGTTTAGATTTTATTTTACTATAATAAATTTTTAATTCATCATCTGTCCAACTATTATTAGCTAATAATTTAGATGAAAAACTTTTAGTTTCGCGTACTATAAAATTAACATCATTTATAACAGCGGGCGCAGACATTGCTAAATATCTTTTTGATTCATCCAGGTTACGCAGTACACGTACCAGATCTAATTTATTATTTGTATAAATATTGCTAGAATTATGCATAGATAAAATCAAAAATACAGCAAATAATCCATGTCTAAAAGCTTTTAATTGTGAATATGGTTCTGGGATAATATTCACCACTTGCGTCTGACCATTATATTTTAATATAAGCCTTCCGCCTAAATTTAAAATAACCGGACGACCATTCGGAGCACCAAAACTATGTTTTAAAACATGAACTCTATGAGCATACAAATTATGAAAATCACAA
>CAZADN010000298.1:0-2268 GCA_964483895.1 uncultured Legionellaceae bacterium | reverse complement strand
TAGATGAAGATGAATATATTTTAAATTTAATTAAAAATACTTCAGCACCAGCTATTTTAGTAATTAATAAAGTAGATTTGATTAAGGACAAATCTGAATTATTACCGCATATTAAAAAATTAAGCTTAATGCATGATTTTAAGGATATCATTCCATTATCAGCAAAATCAGGCCAACAAGTTGAAATTTTACATGAAAATATTAAGCCAGCTTTACCAGAAAGCCCGCATTTTTTCCCTGAAGATCAAAGTAGTGATAGATCAGAGCGATTTTTGTGCTCTGAAATTATTCGGGAGAAGATTTTTAGACTTTGCGACCAAGAGTTACCATATGCTGCAACAGTTAATATAGATTCATTTGAAGAAGGTGAAAATCTTATTAAAATCCAAGCAGTAATTATGGTTGATAGAGATAATCATAAACAAATGATTATTGGTGAAAAAGGGCTTAAGCTTAAAGATATTTCAACACGTGCAAGAGTTGATATGGAAAAACTATTAAATAAAAAAGTATTCTTGCGTTGCTGGTGTAAAGTGCAATCAGGTTGGTCTGATAGTGAAAAGTTACTAAAGCAATTGGGGTATGATGAGTGGGAATAATCGAGACAGATGCCTGGATATTGCATAAAATGCCGGTTGGCGATACTAGCTACTATGTAACCTTTTTTACTAAAAAAAAAGGTGTGGTAGTAGCTTTATGTCGAGGCATTAAAAGCTCTAAAAAACAAGCCATATTACAGCAATTTACCCCATTATGGGTCATTTTTAATGAAAAACTTGATAAGTTTTATGTAAATAATATCGAAGCACAAACCGCAAGCTTGAATTTTTCAAAGGATAACTTATTTGCAAGTCTATATATTAACGAATTACTTTATTATCTCTTAAAGCCAGAGGATGAGCATAATGATTTATTTGATGCTTATAAAGAATCATTATTAAACCTACAAATGTCAGCATCACAAAACTCTATGGAAATTTTATTGCGCTCTTTTGAATTAAATCTTTTACAAGCAATTGGTTATGGATTAGGTTTGAGTATAGAGGCTGAGAGTAATGCATTAGTTCAAGTAGATAAATATTATAAGTTTATACCTAATAGAGGGCTTGTATTAGCGCAGCAAGGGATATTAGGTAGGTATTTACTGGCTATTGATAAATGCGATTTTAGCGATGATTATGCGTTAAAAATTGCTAAGAAAATTATCCGTTGTGCGTTAGATTATTGTTTGGAAGGTAAGAGATTAAGGTCCAGAGATTTCTTTGTAAGACCTTGACTTATTGTATATGAAAGTTTTATTATTCCCATTTAAAAATACACAGTTATGCTTAGTTATCAACATAGTTACCACGCTGGAAATTTTGCAGATGTCGTTAAACATCTGGTGTTAACAAATCTTATAGTTTATTTAAATCGTAAAGAGAAACCTTTTTTCTATTATGAAAGTCATGCTGGTAGAGGTATTTATGATTTGCATGATTCTGCAGCACAAAAAACACAAGAAGCAGAATCTGGTATTTGTTTATTATGGAAGAACCGTTCGCTACTTCCCTCTGTCTTTAATGAATATATAAATGTAGTTGACGGTTACAATCCGGATGGGAAATTGCGCTTTTATCCAGGATCTCCAGCTCTTGCTATTAAACTTACAAGACCCACAGATAGACTTTATTTAAATGAATTACATCCACAAGAATTTAAGCATTTAGCTAACTTACCCAAGTCAGGGCGTCGGGTCTTTTGTAACCAAACAGATGGTTTGACTCAATTAAAAAGCGTTATACCCCCACAAGAGAGAAGGGGATTAATTTTTATTGACCCTGCGTATGAGGTTAAAGAGGAATATTCTATTATTATCCAGACTATAAATCTTGCTTTACAACGCTTTTCAACAGGTGTTTATGGCATTTGGTATCCAATTATTAACGGGCCATGGCATAAAAAATTAGTGGAAAATTTGAGTAAGTTAAATAATAACTATTTACAAGCCGAATTTTATATCTCTTCGCCAACAACACAAGGAATGTATGGTTGTGGTGTATGGATTATCAATCCACCATATCTTCTAGAGACAGAACTTCGAGAAGGTTTTGGTGTTTTAAAAAACATATTTAACCCTGAGGAATCATTTTTTTACTTGGATAAGTAAAGATTATAAACGCACATTGACAATAATTTCATCTTGTTTTACAATGTAAGCCCATAATTTACTTGGCTTATGCTGTGTTTTTTCGTGCTACACAACAATTTTTTTCTTTTACAATAAAC
>CAZADN010000297.1:0-2286 GCA_964483895.1 uncultured Legionellaceae bacterium | reverse complement strand
GCCACTTATATCTCCTATATCTTGTGTATACTTTGAGTATACAATTTAATATGGCCAACGTCAATACAGATGTAAATTTAAAAAGTATTTTCCAACCTGAGTAATGATAGAATTTCAAAATAAATCCGGACAAATTGCTCTTGATCAACTAAGAGCTATAGATCGTTCACGTATTTTGTATAAACTTGGTGCACTTGATAAAAAATCCCAAACTAATGTTTTATATATTTTAAATACCATGTTTCAATAAACCAGCATAAATAACTCACCTTACTGAATACGCTTGATGTCATATAAACAAGTGGTTTAATACTAGAGTTTGGACAAACTTCAGTTAATAATTTATGTGTTGAATTTGGTTCAATTCCATTATTTTTGGCAATTTGCCTCTGCAGAGGATTTGAAAAGGGAGCTATTTAATCACTCCACACGCGATCCTTTCTCCACCACCACCTAACGCTGGCGTATCCGTGTAATTATCACCATTCGCATGCACCATTACGGCTAATCCATTAAGATCAGCTGTTTTTAAACGTGGTGCTAATATTGGTGTACGTGCTTGTTTATCTGAATCAACATACAACACTGGCAGATCACCTAAATGGCCATTGATATATGGTCCCTGATGCGTATTGGTATTTTGAGGATCAAAATGTCCACCAGCGGCCATAGCATGGTCAGTACAATTTGCATGTTGGTGCAAGTGAAAGCCATGTAAGCCTGTAGGTAGGGCCGTGAGATTTGGCGTAATAAGTAAACCGAAAGGTGTATCTTGAAAATCAACCTTACCTAATAATTTATGTTTGCTATCCGCTGTGTAAATATCAGCAGATAGCTGCGCTGCGAAGCAAGAAAGACTTAACAAGCTGCAGAAAATAGATACTACAAGGAATTTTTGCATACCGGTTACACCTCAAGAATATTCTTATATACTGAAAATTATTATTCCAGTATATAACGCGATAGCAATTACATGCAATCCTCACTTAGCCTCAACCAGTTGCGCAATATAGCTCAACATGAACCAAACTAAAAATCCAATAAAAAATCCAACAAGAGCAGACCATATTCCAGTTAAAAGATAGCTAGCTATTGATCCTAAAATCCATCCGGCCCATGCATTACGTGCGTAAAAACCAGAAAAACGCATACGTTCTTTTATAATAAATCCACCTAATACTACCCCTCCAAGGGCTGGTGCTGTTGATCCTAAAAATAACAAAAACTTAAAAAATATTGTAAATTGTGCTGGATTAAAAAATGCAAGGATTAAACCTAGAAATGAACACAATAAGACCGATGCACGACGCGGAATGGAAAATGCACGTGCGATACCAAGCGAAGCTGAATACAAATTATTATCATTTGTTGTCCAAATGTTAGCAACACTAAAAACTATAGCTAACAACGGAATCCCGATACTCAAAATAATTAATGCCGGATCATATTGTGTTGTAAGTGCCGCTCCAGCAGCGCCAGTAAACATCTGTAATGAGTTAAAAATAAATATACCGAAAAACCCTAGTATTGAAGCTATTAAAGGTGTTTTGCAAAAACGCGCAAGATCTGGAAAGCTTGTAAACACACCTTGGGCCCATGAACCAATAACTAATCCTAACCCTGCTTCAAAAGAGATAATTTCTTTAGAAAATCCAAATGCAGCCGCGCTATTTTTTGAAGCTACTATCATTGCATAACTACCAATAGTTAGAACAATAGGCACCAACAATGCACTTGCAAACCGTATGGCTTTAAATCCAAAATAATTTGTAATAGCAAAGAGAAAAGCACATCCTGACATTACAAACTTTTGATTTAAATCAGATAAACCAGCTGCATGCGCAACTACTCCGCCGGAAATAGCACATTCAATCGCAAACCAACAAATTAGTGAAATTGGCGCATACATACTAACAATTTTCGCCGAATTGCCTGGAAAAAAGATAAAGCATAATTGCGCAAATGTCATCCCTGATTTTGCACCAACATAACCTGAAAACGCTGCAAATAAACCGAGGATAAAGTTTCCTAGAAGTACAACTGGAATAATTTGATTAGCTTGCATCCCACCAGCTAATCCACCTCCAATTGCCATCACACCTACAACAACGATAAATCCTACCCACACAACACCTACTTGAATCCAAGATCTTCGGCTTTCTTGCGGAACAGGTATACTAACAAAATCATCTTGCCGGTTAATTGTATTCATTTTAAATTCATCCATTAAGTTAAGAGATTATCAAGAATCCGTTCAGGCTGAGGAGAGGCTTTAGCCTCGTCTCG
>CAZADN010000296.1:0-2309 GCA_964483895.1 uncultured Legionellaceae bacterium | reverse complement strand
GGAACGAAGTGACAGACGAATCAATCCTTCCGGGCGCGCCAACATTATAGAAATGCACAAGATATGAATCACTCCGCAATGTAAATATTTCACAGGATTATTTGGCTCGGAAGGGTTTGAACCGGTAAGAGGTTCGATAAAACACGAAGCGAAGAGCACGAAGTGCGGCGAAATGTTTTAGACGCGCAAAGCGCGCCGCGAAGCGGTGAGGAAGGAACGAAGTGACAGACGAATCAATCCTTCCGGGCGCGCCAATATTATAGAAATGCACAAGATATGAATCACTCCGTAATGTAAATATTATACCGAAGACATAGGTAACACTTTAGTCCCAAAAGGATTAGGAAAATGTTCCAATTTACATTTTATAGCCACATAATTACTTTATTTCGAGTGTGGAGTTTTTATTAAACTCAGTATTGTCATCGGAAAGTACTTTACTTTTATCTGTAGAAAAAAGACCGATATTTTCTTTATATGTGTCGTTATAAGTTTGACTGGCAGCATTTAAAGCGTGGTTATATTTGTAGTTTTTAGTGTCACCTATTAAGCCAATCATAAAAAATGCAAGAGGGATAGCCAGTCCTGGTATTAATGTAAATAATCCTACACCCAACAAAAGTGAAATAAATAAAGCGATGAAGCTTGCTTTCATAAATAATATAAGACTGGCATGAATTTTAATGTATTGGTTATTTTGGCTGATAATTTCTTTATACTTTTTATTATATGATTTTATGTTTGTTAAGTATTCATCTTTGGCTATTGTAAATGCAGTATAATTCTCTGTATTTTTATTGTTATTATATTTTTCAATGGCTAAGTCTAATTTTATTTTTACATTAAAAAACTCTATAAGCGCATCAATAAATTCCATGGTTTTTTCTTTTTCGTCAAGATCTTTAAGAAATTCAGGTATTTGCTTTTTCGTTGCTCTTATACAATATGAATATAATGGATTTTTTTTATTTTTTGCAGGAGGATTATCTTGGAGGATTTTAATAAATGAATTCCTTTTTTCAGAGTATGAAAAAAAAGTATTATTTTTTAATATTTGATCTTCATTTGAATTCATATACCAGGACCTTTAGTTTAAAGACCTAATCGTATCATTAATGCGGCTTAATGTCAAAAATATACTCACAAAGAGAGATTAAAAATCAAAATGCAAGTGGTTATTTATTACTAAAATTTTATAGGCTATTGAAATTATATATATATATATTATGTTATATATTTAAAGTTTATTAGCATGTAAAGTTAAGCAAGTGGAAAAGTTTTGCTATGTGTCTGGTGTCTTAAAATTACAATAACAGCAAGATATATATTATTCGATGAAATCGAAATGCAGAAATTAAACTAGTGGAAAATTTCCACCAGTTTAATGGAATAAAACACATAACAGCCCTACTTAAAGCCTTTAATGATAACTAACTTATTTATAGTGAGGTAGCTATGAAAATCAAAGTTTCATTTATTAAACAACTCTCTCCTAATGTGCTTAAAAAAATGGAACAAGGTTTACAAGAGTATGAGTTAAGCCATGGGATAAGTGTTGATTATACGCCTTTTGCTTTTGAGCTTTTTAATGAAAAAAATGAAGTTATAGGTGTATTAGATGCTTTTTCCTCGTATTCATCAATTCATATTAGAGATTTGTGGATTGATAAAAATTATCGAGGTCTTGGTTATGGTAAAAAGTTAATTAATGAGCTTGAAAATTATTGCAAAAGCAAAGGATTTAACAATATTAATACCGTTTCCTGTGAGTTTCAGGCTCCTGATTTCTATAAAAAACTCGGTTTTCAAGTTGAATTTGTGCGTAAAAATACTAGCAATCCAAAGCTAACAGTAACTGGTTTTGTGAAATTTTTTGAAATAAGTTAAGTTCATAATAATTCATATAACGGAGTCAATAATTTCTCCTATATGGTTATATATGATAGATAAATGAGACTCGTTATCAAGCAAATGCATCTTAGATTTTTGCAAATATTTAGCATATATTTCAGCATGAGATACTGGTACCTGCTTATCTAACTTTCCTTGCCAAATTGATATTGGTAAATCAATCTCTGTTAAATTGATATTCCAAGGCTTGGTCAATAACAGCATTTCTTGAGCGGCCCTAGAAACTCCTTGAACAAAAGCTTCTGCGGACGATTTTTGTAACCTTTCAACTCTATTTGCTTTTTGCAGTATTATTTGATCAGGTTTGGGCAAATATTTGCAAAATTTTTTTATGGTTTTTAAATTTGATATTCGCTTTTTATGTAGTAGCATCATTAACCTTGCAAATCCTGGAAGAT
>CAZADN010000295.1:0-2310 GCA_964483895.1 uncultured Legionellaceae bacterium | reverse complement strand
TCTTATGGTCATCAACATAAAAAACCTGCAAAAAAACCTGGAAAAGGCAAAGAACATCGTAATCCACCACCTCCACCACCTCCGCCTCCAGCACCTCCAGCGCCAGCACCAGAACCAGCGGTTAATCGTTAAAATCAGCTGGGTGTTAATATAGAATAAAAGCAAATGTGTCCAATATTATTTCATCATAATTTTGGACACATTTACGACAGCCCACTAACAAGAATAATAGCTCAGCGATTTTACCTAGGTCTTTACTATATTGCTCGCTCGCAAATATGACAAATATAGAGCGCCATACTACTGATACTATAAAACCAATACAGCATTTCTAACTCCTTAAACAAATCTCCAGATAAAATAGACTGTTTGATTTGCTTATTCTCGCTATATAGCAACAGAAAATAAATATTCTATTTGCGTTTTAAATGGCATACAGTTTAATTAATGTGCTAATATTAAAATATAATTTAACATGTTTATCAAATCAGGACGATAAACTTCAAATTTATATTTTAATTTTAAGGGGTGTAAAGTGATAAACTTAAAAAAAGGCTTAATTGGCGTAACTGCTATTTCTCTAAGCTCATTCCTATGCTTATCAGTACAAGCATATGAGGTTCAAAATGCAAATGCTAAAACATATAACGTGGCCTTAGCGAATAATAGTAGCGCGGCGTCACGCAAAGCACAGAGGGTAGAATCACTTCACGATCAAATTCAAGCGATTCTTAATAACAAACCACGCAATATAATAGCAGGTACAGCTTTTAGAGTAACAACACCATCACAAAAATTATATCTAAAAAAAGCAAAACCTATAGTTAATAAAGCTAGGTGACTGTTAATAGCCAAGATTACACAACATAATCTTGGCTATATTACATTTACATACAACCCAAAACCATATCCGCAGCTATCTTTGTCAATTCTATTTCTCTATCTTCATGTGCACTGGATATAAAACCAGCCTCATATAATGAAGGGGCAAAATATACTCCTTGCTCCAACATACCGTGATAGAATTTTTTAAATAATCCCTCATCAGAATTAGCAATATCTTGCATATTGCGAACTTTATCAATATCTGAAAAACAAAAGCCAAACATACCACCAACGGCCACACCACAAAATGGCACGCCATGCATTTCACAAACAGCTTCCAAAGCTTGAATAAGACTTGCTGACTTAGCACTCAAATCCGCATGAAAACCGGCTTTCGACACTTTATTTAATGTTGCAAGACCTGCTGCCATAGCCAAAGGATTACCAGACAAAGTGCCTGCTTGATAAACACTACCTATTGGCGCAAGACAATTCATTATCTCTTCTTTACCACCAATCGCCCCAACTGGCATGCCGCCACCAATAACTTTACCAAGAGTTGTTAAATCAGGTTTTATTCCATAAAGCTCTTGCGCCCCACCTAAAGCCACACGAAAACCAGTCATCACTTCATCAAAAATCAAAACAGAATTATATATATCACATAATTCTCTTAGCCCTTGTAAAAAACCCTCGGAAGGTAAAACCAACCCCATATTCCCAGCAATTGGCTCAACAATAATCGCCGCAACATCATCAGGATATTTCTCAAAAATCCTTGCAACTGCTTCCAAATCATTAAAATCAGCAGTTATAGTATGTTCTGTCGCTCCAGGCAACACTCCAGCAGACGCTGGAATACCAAGAGTTAATAAACCAGAACCAGCTTTAACCAATAAAGCATCGCTATGCCCATGATAACAACCATTAAACTTAATTATTTTAGATTTTTTAGTAAACCCCCGCGCTAAGCGAATTGCAGTCATTGTAGCTTCAGTGCCCGAACTTACCATTCTGATTTTTTGCAAATTCGGCATTATTGATATTACTTTTTCTGCAAGCTTTATCTCGAGCTCAGTTGGAGCCCCAAAACTCATCCCATTATTTAAAGCATCTTGAACCGCGGCAATAACATCACTATCACAATGACCAAGAATTAACGGCCCCCAAGAACCAACATAATCAATATAACGCTTATCATCAACATCGATTAAATAAGCCCCTTCACCTTTTTTAAAAAAAATTGGGTCCCCGCCAACGCCACGAAATGCCCTAACTGGTGAATTAACTCCACCAGGAATTAATTTTTGTGCTTTTATTAACAAATTTTTTGAATTTTTCATAATAATCTACTAAAGTATTGAAAGAAATTGCCGACACCTTGAGTTAATTCACTATTTTAAGGGATGAAATGAATAAAGACAATGATAACAATCTCAAAGCCATGGTTCCTCTACTTTATGAAATTACCAACAGTCCAACCTT
>CAZADN010000294.1:0-2331 GCA_964483895.1 uncultured Legionellaceae bacterium | reverse complement strand
GATACTCTCCTCGATATCCATATCCTTCTACGATGTTGGTTCTTCCTTGATCATCGTAGCTATAGTAACTGATATTTGATCCTTGTAATAATTGTACAACGTCTCCACTTCCATTGTAAAGGTATTGTGTGCTTGTTTGTTTATCAAGATACAATTATCACACATCAAGCGACTTGATGGCATAAGTTCTTAACTGATGCTTATATTAGAAGTATATGCAGGTCATCCTCTCAGTTAGTTTTCTATAAAATACAATTGGTTGCTATAAGTATAACAGACTAACAATCCTCACCCATGTCTACTAAATACTCTCGCCCTAGTTCAGTCGCCTTTATACTCTCAGCTTCGATTTCAATCAATTTAAGTCTCGCTAACCGTATTAGCTGTTCTTCCTTAAATGTTTCTCTTAAAATAACTTTCCCCCAATCAATGTTACTATTATGCAAAGCGTTCAAAAAAATTATTTCCAGTAAAATAAGTTCCTCATTTGTCAAATTATCTTTAGTCACAACTAAAACTCCATTTCTTCATTATTACACAACTTTTTAAAAAACGTATACAACATTGAAGTTTGCAATCCTGCATAACTGATAAACCAAATCACTTTTTCAATAAAACTTGTTTGTAAACCAGTCATTATTTGAATCGCAAACAACGTGCTTAACAGCACAGAAGCAAGTATTAACATTATTTTCATGATACTTAAATAGCTTGTATAAAATGGAATATCAAAAACAACATTTAATGATCCAAATAATCTATTTTCTAGATTAAACCAGGATGTGTAAATAATAAAAAGCGGAAACATTGTTCTTACAACAATCAAAACGTTAGAAGCGTTTTTTTCTATGAGCGAGATAATACCGATTGCAATTAATAGAATAATATATATAAGCATTACAATAATATGTGAGATCAATCTATTTTTAACGCCTAAAATCCTAGTACTAACAAGTTCATCTAAAGGTACTAATAGCAATGTATTCACTTTGAATATATCCCAATTGCAAGGTGTATCAAACAAGGAACGGTTTAAATGTTCTCGACTCGTTGGCTCAAGAATTAGTAGTAAATACTGTTTCGTAACATCGTCATAATCTTTATCTTTTCTATAATTAAATTCATAAGAAACAAAATAGTGATTTAAACATAAAAACTTTTTACTCATTGTATTAACTCCATCGCTAGCGAAAAGGACACTGTTATAGTTTATATCATTTTTGTATGCACACGAATAATACTTTACGCCATCAATAGTTCTAAATGACTTAAATCTTCTTTGCTGAATTTTAGTGAAATCAAAAATTCTTCTACGCTTATAAATGATCAAATCTACTCCTCATTTCCTAAATTCTTATAGCGATTCCTAAGATAAAATAATTTTAATAATTCTTTCAACACATTGCTCAAAAACTGTTTCTAATGTAACCATAGCCAAACTTACCCCATCAAGAATGGCAAATCCAATATTTGCTATCTTTATCCCTAATTTTGCTGTTTTAATACCTTGAAGTAATGCTTGAGATTTGTTATAAATATCAGCTGTCCGTTTGATTTCTTCAGCTACATCAACACCCTTTAGACCTTTATAGAATATAGCTGTTGTCTCCGAAAGCTCAGCAATTTTAGAAGTACTAGCTGTAATCACCTCCAGCCCTAATCCTATAGCGCCACTGCATATATTCCAAGCACGTGAAATTGCCCCCATTGTTCCATCAAATGAAACTCCTAATATGCCTGTAAGTATTTGAAACACATTCCCATAGTAAGGAATTACCGATAATGCAACATCAATCATAAATCCCCAAGTATCCAAAACAAATGAAAGCCATGGGTGAATGGCTCTGCTTATTTGATAAATCAATTCTCCTAGTCCACCTGAAATTACAAAGTCTATAAAATCAATAAACTCATCTGATTTTCCAATAACCCATGTACCAAACTTTTCCCAC
This sequence comes from uncultured Legionellaceae bacterium, assembly GCA_964483895.1. GTDB lineage: Bacteria > Pseudomonadota > Gammaproteobacteria > Legionellales > Legionellaceae > 2-12-FULL-35-11. The sequence continues at coordinate 379 of CAZADN010000294.1, read as the reverse complement.
CATGGTTTGTTTCGCATCTCTTCTTCTTGAGCTTTGACCTTCGCTTCATAAGCCAACTTAATTTGATTAGCTATGTGTTCTCCATAAATAGAAAAATCTAATCCAAGTTCCTCACATTTTAATCTCGCAAGTTCAATAGCGGTAAGTGGATTGCCATCTTTTAGCATTTCTTCACTTGAAGAATCAATCAACTCCGCAAACTCCTGATACCCTATCTGATCAGCTATATCATGACTAATTTGATTTTGATTCTCTACCTCTCTCTCGGCTTCTTTGAACCCACTCCATGACATATCATTTGAATTCGATGGTGCTGGGTTTATATGTTGATAATCACTGTATCCATAATCATCTTCTATTTTCTTTATTCGCGTACGGT
>CAZADN010000293.1:0-2332 GCA_964483895.1 uncultured Legionellaceae bacterium | reverse complement strand
CTTAACATAATGGCAGTTCGCCTGGGTCGCGATAAAGTTTACTTTCCATTAAGTTTGAAAAATTCGCATCTCTTGTATAAAGAACTCATCCATTTCCTTTCTTTCTCTAGCTTTGTTAGCAGGTCCAAAAAAACTGTATGAAATATCATGGATAAAATTTTGTTCATTTATATTTGATAATCGTTTACACATGCGAGAGTACATATAGCGAAAAGCGCCTAAGGCTTGTAAAAATTCGGTTAATGTAAGAGCCCCTTCTTTAAGTTCTTTTTTTAAATCGTCAATATGTTTTTTAACACTTGAATAAAATGATAGACTTTCCTGAGCTTTTTTACTTGTCCTGGTTGTATCGCCGGTATCATCCAATTTTTTAGTAATGTAGATACTCCAAAGAGATGACGCATCAGATTTAAAGCCATCTAGTTGATTAGTCCAATAGTTTTTCCACTGATATAAATTCTCTAAATCCCTTGGAACCGCCCGCAAATCATAGTTATTTCTTGCCAGATATAAACTTATTTCACGCTCATATCGTTGTATTTCATACTCACACACTGATTTTACTTGAGATCGCGAGGGAATATGGTCAGCAACACAAGGCATCTGTGGATCAGGTACTGCATGGGCTTGGAGTTCACGATACATCCCAACATCCCATATTCTTGTAACATACAAAGAATCCCTATTATTCTTAATCAACCCAGTTTTATACCATATTTTAGAAACGCGCGCTGGTCGATAAATACTCAAATTATCTGCGATTATTTCTTGAAATGCACTATTGTTCGCTATTTGTTGTAGGACGTTTGATATATGCTGATAAGTATTAGGAACAGCCTTTTTTCCATCTATTTCACCAACGGTGCTTATGACTAAGTTTTTATTGGAAAATGGATGCCAAGCGTGCGATAAACGCAGTTTATTATCCAAGATACCTATATTTCTTAACTCTTGCCATATGTTTTTTGCAAAGGCAACATTATTATTTAAAAATGGACCCATTGCAGAAACAAAGCGCTCCTCTGTAATAGCAACGGTTCCAGTTCTTTTTCCAGCATCTTTAAAAGTTCTAAATTCCTTCCAAGTTAAATGCCAACTACGATTTTGTAACATCGCCTGAGAAATGATGGGCTCATAAGCAGGTTTTCTATAATAAATTTGATTTCCAAAATTAATGCACCAATATATTTTCCCATCTTGGATAGTTGCTTCAACGTATGGGTTTTCAGTGATAATGATTTCGTCACCAGCAAGCTGCCTCATCAAGTTAGAATTCCAATCTTCAGGAGTAAAATCACCACTTAATAATTCTTTAAATAAAGAGCTACCTTCTTCATCAAAATAAGTTTGAATCGCACTCTCAAGTAATGCTTTCATCGCCGAACTATTTTTATTTGCCTGATAGGCTAACTGCAAAGGTTCGAGCTTTGTTTTAAACACCGACGGGAACACCATATCATCTAGAGCAGCGGCAAAAAGCTTTTTAGTAAAGACAGTTGCATTTAATCCAGCAAATATACGCAGGCTGTTGAATATATATTGTTTATTTGTATCAGATAATGGTTTACTTATTTGGTCAAGAGTTAATTCGCTTGCCTCTGTTTGCAAAGCACGTAATTTTTTTATCTGTTTCTCTAAAAAGCTTTGTATAATCAAATGATTGTTTTCACGAGCATAATCTATAGGCGTTTTTTGAGCTTGGCACTTTATCTCTAACTCACTAACATCTTTCGCACGCCATGCATATATTTGCACAACATCGATATCACCACGCATAGATGAGTAATGTAATAAAGTTACCCCATTTGTCATTTGTGAAAAAACTATATTTCTCTGTACTATTCTGTTTAGATAATCATACTGCGCTTTGCTCAATATACAATGATTCGCTAAAAACATAATCAATGAGGTATTAAGAAGCAAGACATCTTTTAAAGCGTTAAAACTTACTTCAGAAAATATAGGATATTTACTATAAGGCTTATTATCTATATATGTAACATAATCAGCTGGCTTATTACTCCATTCTTGGGGCAAAGGAGCGCTATAAGTTTTTTTTATTACGCCATTAATTTTAAATTCGAATATTTCAAAATCTTGATGAGCAATCATTTCAAGTTCTGTAATTGAATTATCTCGAAAGCCATCTAGTATTTCTTGCGTAAATAAGAGCATATTAACCGCTTATTCTCCAAGTGGTACCACTAACTGTATCTTCAAGCTCTATACCATAAGATAAAAGATTATTTCTAATTTCATCAGCTACTTGCCATTTTTTATCAAGCCTTGCTTGCGTACGTTCAAGTAATAAAGCATTAATTTTAGCTTTTTC
>CAZADN010000292.1:0-2335 GCA_964483895.1 uncultured Legionellaceae bacterium | reverse complement strand
GCAGCTGTGTGATTGCCTTCATCTACCGCTTTTAATACATTTTTAACATAAGTACGATAAGCAGAACGTGCACTCATATTATGCTGACGAAGTTTTACATTTTGACGCGCTCTTTTAATTACTGATTTAATATTTGCCACAGATTTCTCCAAACTACTTTTAATTTCAAAGCGAAAGATCTTGTACGATATTAAGCATTTTGTCAAATTAATTATTTAGATTTCCATTATTCACCGTAAGCTTCCACCTGTGCCAAACACCACCCTAGGTTGCGCTAGGGTGGTGTATTTTGCATCTCAAAGATGGAGAAGGGACTAGGTAAGAGCTAAAATACAGCCCTTTATACTCCCTTCAATACTGCCCCTAATCTACATCCCGCTAATGCGATACGTTGTTGAGTTACCTGCACCACCATTCGATGATATTCTCTAGAAGGTTTTTGGTTAAGAGAGAGCTGATACACTTTGTCCTTAGCAATTTGATAAGACTCATCAGACCATGAAGCGGGATCCAGCGTATCGGTTTCAGAACAAGGATACCGCTTTAAAATTTGCTTGCTTCTTTTTTTTAAACTCAAACGTCGACGGCTAAATTTATTTTTTACCAAATACCCACCCCCTCTATCCCAATAAGCATGGAGTTGAGGTGCAATCCTATTCTGACCTAATAAAAAACGATTGCCACCCTTGTCTCCATCTGGGAAAGTTTGGCTAAATAAATTGATGTTATGTAAGGGTTGATGAATATCACCCACCACATGCATCAATACTCTGAGTTGAAGACCTTTTTCTTCTAATGAAGCATGATTATTCGCTAATGTTTCTCTTGCATGTTGAATAGCAACGAGCGCATTTTCTGCTCTTGGGGGAATAGTGGGAGTACCATCTATTGAATAAGGTATATCAATATAATGATAATAGCGATAAGACTCACACCAAGTTTCTTGGCAATGGAGCCAATCTAACCATGCCGCCGCTGCAGCTAAAGATCTAGGTTGATAACCTACTTGATAAGCTTGATTATAAGCAAGTAACCTTTTCTTCTCTTCAGGCGTTAATTGCATTAAGGCAATTTGAGCAATTAATTCATGTCCTTGTGCATTCCATGCATAAGCATGGAATGACAAAATAAACGATAAAAAATAAATAACTATTCCAAATTGAGCGCTCAACCTAAGTATGGAGACCATGCTGGCTCCTGAACATCCCCTTGTTTAGAGGGTAAACGCATATGAATTCTGCCATCAATAGACACAATTTCTAATAACCCTTTTTCTTGGAAACGAGTCGCGTAAATCACCATGCGTCCATTCGGTGCAATAGAGGGAGACTCATCTAACGCAGAAGCCAAACCACTTAGTGTGGTCAATTGGTTAGTAATTAAATCTTGTACTGCAATCATGAATCGCCTATCTTCTCGATGTAGCATAACAAGCTGTGATTGATTGGGCGTTAAAGAACCTTTGGCGTTATAGTTCCCTTCATAAGTGACTCGCTTTACTTGACCATCTTGTAGGTTTAAACGATAAATTTGCGGAGCGCCACCTCGACCAGAAGTAAAAAATAAAGACTTACCATCAGGAGAAAAACGCGGTTCAGTATCAATGGCAGATCCAAAGGTCAGTTGTTTCATCTCACCTGATTGAAGATTAACTTGATAAATTTTAGGGCTACCAGAGCGAGATAAAACAACCGCTAAAGAGCGTCCATCTGGTGTCCAAGCAGGCGCGCCATTAATGCCAGGGAAACTGGTCACTAAACGTCGGCGTCCGGTCTCTACATCAATGGTGTAGATTTGCGCACGTTTATTTTCAAAGGACACACAAGCTATCTGTCTACCATCTGGTGACCAAGAAGGAGACATAATAGGTTCAGAGGAAATTAAGAGGCTTTGTGGATTGTATCCATCTGCATCAGCCACTTCTAATGAATAACGAATTCGACCTTGAGGACGACTTACTAATACATAAGCAATCCGAGTTGAAAATATCCCCTTTTCACCCGTGAGTTTTTCATAAATCAGATCACTAATAAAATGACCAAGCGGTCTAAGTTCTTGTGCACTAACAGTAAAGTCTCTGGAGAATAACTCCCTACCACCTGCGACGCTATCGAGTAAGGCAACATGAACAGCAGTTTGACCATTGCTGGTTGGTTGCACTCGTCCGACTAAGACGTTATCTGCTCCTGCTGCACGCCAAACAGCGGAAGAAGAACCAGGGGTTGCATTAATTAATTTAAACTGGCCAGAAATACTTAAATCATGACGAATAATTGAAGACATACTCTGTGCCGAAGAATTTGCTCCTAAAGAATCAAGACCTATCGGTAAAGCA
>CAZADN010000291.1:0-2340 GCA_964483895.1 uncultured Legionellaceae bacterium | reverse complement strand
CAAATCTTTTACGTACAAAATTTTTGGTTTTAATGACTCGCTGTTTATCACCACCGGTATAATCATTATCGATAGTAGAACAATCTTTGGTGTCTTTCATAAACAAATAAACAATTAATGAACAAGCTATACAAGCTGTAACATACCAATAAAAACCACTTTCCATACCTTCATTTTTAAACCAAAGCGCAACATACTCAGCAGTACCACCAAAGATAGATACCGTAATCGCATACGGAAGACCAACTCCAAGGGTACGTATTTCAACTGGGAACAATTCAGCCTTTACAACTGCATTAATAGATGTATAACCACTAACAATAATTAATGCCGCCATAATCAACAGGAATGCCCCAAAATATGATTGTACATGACTTAAAGAGGTAAGAATTGGCACAGTAAAAATAGTTCCAAATAAGCCAAAAGCGATTAAAAGCGGTCTACGACCAATTTTATCAGACAATGCGCCTATTAAGGGTTGGAGCAACATAAAGAAAAACAATGTCCCAGCAGAGATAAGAGTTGCCACATCTTTACCAAAACCTACAGTATTAACTAAATATTTTTGCATATAAGTACTATATGTATAAAAAGCTATAGTACCACCCATAGTTAAACCAACAACAACCGCAATTTCTCTAGGATATTGAAACAATAATTTTAAAAGATTAACATCTTTTTTATTCTTTTTACTTTCAAGAAAAGACTCTGTCTCTTGCATGCCATATCTTAAATACAAAGCAACAACAGATAACAAAGCACCAACTACAAAAGGTATCCGCCACCCAAATCTCTCTAATTGCTCTGTAGTTAAAAACACTTGTTGTAATAAAATTAAAAGCAATAAAGCAACCAATTGCCCAGCAATAAGAGTTACATACTGAAAACTTGAAAAAAATCCACGATGCTCTTTAGTCGCCATCTCACTAAGATAAGTAGCAGAAGACGCATACTCACCTCCAACTGACAAACCTTGAAGTAATCTTGCAAAAACCAATAAAATTGGCGCAGCGATTCCGATTGAATTATAACTTGGAGTAACCGCAATTATGAGAGAACCCAAGCACATCAGCATTACCGAGGCAATGAGCGCATTTTTTCTGCCTTTTCTATCAGCATAACTTCCCATAAGCCAACCGCCTATTGGACGCATGAAGAATCCAACTGCAAAAATTGCAGAAGTATTAAGTAATTGCGCGGTTAAACTCGTATTTGGGAAAAATGATTTAGCAAAATATATTGAAAATGCAGCATATGCATACCAATCGTACCATTCTATTAGATTTCCAATAGAACCACGAAAAATAGATTTAAGCCTTTCAACCATTGAAAGCTTATGTAAATTATTTTCTTCCGTTTTTTGGTTGTTCTTCATTTTAAATCATAACTCCTAAATGAATAAGCATCACACTTTATTCTATATGCTCAACTATTTCAATAAGTAATTAATCAAATACCCTTAAAGTAGTACTTAATTAGCATTAAAAGATTATTTTTTATTATTTTGGTTTGTATTTTTCTCTAAATACAAATCATCAGCGACTTGAGCTTTTTTATTATTTTCCTCAAGGATTAATTCTTGAAGAAAATTTTTATTCCAAAATTCAATAAGTTTTTTTCTAAAAACACTGTACTTTGTAACAATTTTAGATATTTCTTTAATTAAAGATGGTAATTTTTGCGGTGAAAATACAACGATAAAAACTAAAAAAACTAGTAATAATTTATTCATCATTATTTAAAGCTTTTTTAAAACTTTTTATAGCATGACCTAAATCAGCACCTATATTTTTAATTTTACTCGTGCCAAAGAGCATAACGAATATGAATAATATTAATAACAAAGACAATGGACTAATCCCGCTTAAACCCATAATTACTTGCTCCTATACTTATCAAAAAAACGCGTTACAATTAAAATACCACTGATTGTAGCGCCGCCCAAAATTGCAGTTGTTATTTTTGTTAAATCAAGCAAATTAAATTGTAAAACACATGCCAATGGAGTTATTGCTATAAAAATCCCAGCTAGCAACCCATCATGCCACGAGCTGTTTTTTACTAATTTTGTTTTATTAGATTGATTTTCAGTATGAATTGTACATTTTTGTTGTTTTAAATTCAACAAAACATCATTTATTAACTTTGGCATATAAGGTAATTGCTCCATAAAAAATGGTGCGTTTTCTTTTGCATGTTTAAATAATGATTTAATCCCCATTTGTTCGCGAATCCACTTTTCTAAATAAGGCTTTGCCGTATCCCAAATATTTAATTCCGGATAAATTTGTCGACCTAAGCCCTCCACTGCCAATAAAGTTTTTTGAAGTAATACTAATT
>CAZADN010000290.1:0-2349 GCA_964483895.1 uncultured Legionellaceae bacterium | reverse complement strand
TACATAATCCAACATGGATGCTAAAAGAAAATCTCTTAGAAGAATATTATGATGGAAACTCCACCAACTTGTTCTGTAATTTCTAGATTTTTTTTAGAAACAAACACTTGGATAGGCGCATAAATACCCATTAAATCTGATGATTCTAAGTGATTATTGAGTAATTGATTTTTAAAAAAAGTATACATAAAATATTACAAATTAAAGAAATATTTTTCTTTACAGGAAAATTCGATAATTTATCCCAAAAAGATCAGCAATTCGTTTAGCAATTTCTTTTCCAATAGAGCGCCGCCCATTTTCCATAGCCGAAAGATTCGTTTGACTAATGTTCAATTTCTTAGCGAAATCAATCTGATTTAGTCCTTCCCGATATCTTAAGCCTTTTAATAATATACCAGGCTCACCAGATTTTTGAGTCAGATCGCTAAATAGATCATCAATCGAAGTATACTGATCATCAGACGTGACTTTATAACGATTCATTACTTCAATTGGAACTGCATAACATCCTCCATGCCAAGATATTTTGGCAACATCATCAGTATGGTGCTTTTTCGTGAGTGCCGACATAATATATCTCCGTAATTTTCATTCTTTTATCGATTACTTCCCAACAGCATACATAAGTTCTTCTGGCATCGATAATAAAACCATTCACCATAATCATCCATACCATCGGATTAAATGTTAGATAACAATTTAAATCTATCTTTTAATAAAAGATTTTCATGGTAAAAATTTTCCATAACCTTTGCAACAGCCAAAGCAATATGGTCTTTCCACAGATTTGCTACAATTTGCACCCCTATTGGTAAACCTTCTTTTGAAAATCCAAAGGGAATTACAACTGCTGGTGAGCCACTATTATTAAATGTCATTGTATAAGTAAAATCTTTAATTTCATTTAAACATTGTCCGTGATTCTTAGCAACTGTTGCGCATGGTGGGCAGATTAGAATGTCATACTCATTCAAAAATTGGTAAGTTTGCCATTTAAATTGAGCAACTTCTGCAAAACGTTGATTCAACTCATGGGTGGTTAAATTGCATTGTTTGGCATCCTCATGGTATTGTTTTCTAAGTTTCGATACTTGGTAATCTGGAAGCTCTTCTAAGAATCTACTAACAGTTTTACCACCATCACACATAGTAAAAAATGGTTGCCAATGCAATTCAAAAGTTTTTTCTATATCTATAGGTCGCGCTTCTTCAACATTCATCCCTATAGAAGATAAAAATTTTACAGCTTTTAAAATTACATCAACGATATCTTGGGTTGGTTTCACGATACCATTATCAGTAAAATATGCAACTTTTAAGGATGAAATATCAAAATCAGTAGAATTATTAAATTTAACTGGCGGAACATTAGGGTCAAATAAATCTGGACCACTTAAAACAGACATACCTAAACTTAAATCCTCAACAAAACGTGCCATAGGTCCACAAGTCCCAAACGCTTGCAAACAACCTGCGCCTGCTCCTGGTAATGATATGCCAGTTAATGGAATTAAACCTTGTGTTGGTTTTATTCCAGATATACCGCAATAATGTGCTGGGACTCGAATACTACCACCACCATCTGTTCCAAGCCCAAACGGTGAACCATACGCCGCAATAATAGCTGCTTCTCCTCCAGAGCTACCGCCGGCAGATAAATTAAGGTTGTATGGATTATTTGTAGCGCCATAGAGCAAATTATCTGATTCATATGCCGTTAATAATTCGGGAGTATTAGTTATTCCTAAAATAACTGCTCCAGCTTTACGCAGTCTTTCAACACATGTTCCTTCTTTTTGTGGTTTATATGTTGCATAAAGATGAGAGCCATAGCTATTTTTATATCCAAAAATATCAATTGTATCTTTAATAGTTATCGGCAACCAGTGTAACTGGCCCAATAAATCACCTTGACGTATTTTTTTATCAGCTTCTTTTGCACTATTTATCGTTTGCTCAATATTAATTTGCACGACTGCATTTAATTTTGAATTAACTTCTTGAATACGATTTAAAAATGCTTTAGTTACTTCTTCTGAAGACAACTCTTTTGCTTTAATTAAGCCAACCAATTTAGTAGCTGATAATTTAATAATACTATTATCCATAACAAGTCCACACTTAAAAAATATTGAAAAATTAAAACTAATTTATTAATCTATATTAAATATCGTTTGTATAATACTGAAAAAACACTTCTATCACAATCACGCAAATAGTTATGCGCTTCATTGAAAACCTCAATTTAAACTACCGAGAAATCCTCGGTAGTTGAAACTTCATTTAACTCCTTCTCCAAATAAATATTTTTAATGTGAAGTCCCACGTTATCAGAAGATGTGTCAA
>CAZADN010000289.1:0-2360 GCA_964483895.1 uncultured Legionellaceae bacterium | reverse complement strand
GGTACAGGCTATCGCAACGCTATCGAAATATTAATTAAGGATTTTGCAATTAACAAGCTTCATGCAGACAGCAAAGAAGTATGTTCCTGTTCCTTGGATAGGGCGATTTCAAATTATTTGCCCAATGTCAATTCAAAAGTATCAGCGGACATCCTGCGCCAGCTTGGTAACAGTTATACGCACTACGAAAACAAGCATAACGACATAGATTTCTCAATACTCAAGCAGTACATTGATATATTTATTAAAACTATAGAATGTGAACTGCTTTTGTTGGACCCGATTCTTTCGACAAAGCACATTCCAAAGGATTAAGCTCTAGTTTAAGAGTGGCAGAAGCCAATTCGTGTGCTAATGCGTTGATTTCCTTCTGCCTTGCAATTATCTCGTTCAACTTATCTAGGTATTCATCTGCCCCAGATAACTTTATGCCAAGCTTAGGAATATTTAAATCCATTTCATCACCTCGTTTTCTGTTTAATGGGTTAATAGATATCTTATGCAATAAATAATACATACCACCTATGAAAGGAGGTGATACATATGTATAGATTTGATTTTCATTACATGGAAAATGATAAAAACTTCTCGTGTGAAGGTATAAATTCAGTTGTCATTGATAATGGTATTAACGGTGTTGACGCTATTGAAGTCAACAATGATGAAATTTATAAATACAATTTCTATTTAGACCATGTATTTATTTTAAGATCGGATAATAAAAGTTATTTTGTTTCCAATCGTGATTTAATACTTATTAAAATCGAAAAAGAAAGCTAATCATTTTTGTAAAGTAAAGTGTAAAGGGCGTTTACCGTATCAAGGATTTTAAAAGTCGTACATAATTCGCCATGCAGTGAATGCCCTTTATTCGCAAGTTCGATAAGCTTCTTAATGTTCATAGCAAGCAAAGTGCTTGAATCGTATAACGAATCTTCTAGGCTATACATGACTTCTCCCCTTTTTTTAAATATATCCACAATATCACCTCGCTTTCTGTTCAATGGGTTTGTGGATGGTGGGTTAGGCGGTGGATTCATTTTGCGATTTATTGCTTGTTAATTCTCTGTTAATTAAGGTTAGAATAAATGCGTTTTTTGTTAAACCCAACTCGTTAACCAATTGCGAAAGCTTTAGATTCATTTCGGTTGGGATTCTAACCGACACCATTTGTTTATTCACTTTGAATTCACCTCCTTGTGTTTTATTATATAGTGAATTCACTAAGATGTCAATATGATTCTTGAAATTTTTAAAAAAAAGTTTAGAATGAATTCATATCTAATTCATAGGGGGTCACTATAATGTCAACTGATAAAAGACAATTTACACTTAGAATGCAAGAAGAAAATTTTTTGAAAATAAAGCATATTTCCGAGCTTAAAAAACGTTCTATCGCAATGCAAATTGAATATATTGTGGCTGAATACGTAAAAAATTTTGAAAAAGAAAATGGTACAATAGAAATAGCTTTAGAAGATTAACTTAACGTTTTACCACGGAGCTTTTGTGTCTACAATCTCACCTGCCTTTCTGTTCGATGGGTTTGTGGGTGGTGCTATATTGCTTTTTTATTACCAATTGGTAATCTGTTTTCAAAAAAAATATAGTTAATATCGTCAAGTCCTAAATTGTATAATTCTGAAAGCATTCCTATTTGCTCTGGTGAAAATTTGCAATTTTTTGAATTTTCATAAGTGCAAAATGTCTTATGTGTGATTCCAAGCTTGTTAGCAATATCTTTTTGCTTATACCCGCTTGCAATCCTTCGACCTTTTAGCTCAAGTATATTCATAGACAACCTCCTTTCAATTACCAATCGGTAAGTATAAGATATCATACCATTTGGTAATTGTCAATACCTTTTTTAAACTTTATTTATAATTTTGGTAATACCGATATACATATTGGTAACAATAAGATAATATTATATGGAGGTGCTGTCACATGAGCGATTTTGGTGCTAGATTAAAACGAATATTGGAACAAAGAAATCTTAGTCAGAAGGAACTTGCCGAAATGTCAGGTACTACAGGAGCGACTATATCAAGATATGTAAATGAAGACAGGATACCCAACGCAGATTTTTTATTAAGGATTGCAGAGGCTCTTAATGTAAGTGTTGACTATTTGCTTGGTAACACTTCAGGTAAAACCCATACCCAATCACTAGCTATTAAAAAAGACAAGGTTGCAATATCTGTTATGGGTTATGGTGCAAAACAGGAAGTAAAATACATTGATAGAGACAAATACGACAAAATAAAAGCCACTTTAGATATACTTTTTAGTGAAGAATAAAAACTTTCCAAATATTGTGCGTTGAATCCTCAACTCTTTCGATATAAATTTAAATCGAA
>CAZADN010000288.1:0-2375 GCA_964483895.1 uncultured Legionellaceae bacterium | reverse complement strand
TTCCGATACAATCATACCCTTGCCTATGTATAGCTCTTCGACCCCTCCTCCAATATGCGTTGAAATATCCATTATTTTATATCCTGCATCGTCTACACATTTTCTTGCAAAGTCAGAATGCTTGGAATTAAGAACATTAATCAAAGCTCTTTCTTCAATAATGTGGCTAAATTTTCCGTCGCAACAATAATCGGATATTTCTCGCTCGATTCGATTACAAGGTAACAAATCAAGAATTTCAGGTTCAAGTGCAAACAAATTAAAGCTATTAGATTGTTCAAATATTCCTGTTTCATATAAAGCGGTAAAATAAGCCGTGCCTTTTGCGTTAATGTAATTTTCAATTAAATATACACCACTAACAACCTTTTCAATTTTACGCAAAAACTTAATACTGCTATTGAGTGCAATGTGAGCGTGTGCATCGAAAATAGATAGTGCAAGGGGTAATTTGTTTATAATTTCATCTCTTTCATAACAAAACATAGTGTAACAATTATAGATGTTTTTTATGTCAACATTGCTATTATCGTTAAGAATTGCGAGCCGGAGAAGGTTTGTTACAAAATCTGCCGCACAATATTTCTTTTCCAATAGTTCGTAAGTTAATTCGGGTTCCAGCTGTTTAAGATAGGGGTTTTCGTCCTCAAAGTGCCCAAGTGCAAATAACTTATATTTGGCGTAATCAAATATAAATTTGGCTCTAACACGAAATCTTTCCAATCCCATTTTATCAATAATACGTTGTGCATTACAAACGCTACTATAATCTTCTGAGCCATCAAGATATTTTTTGAATAATGTTAAGAGGTTATAGGCATCATCTTCATGAATGTATTGATATACAATCATATCGGACAAAACGTCATCACAATATTTCCCCTCGTATTCACCATTTTGGGCAAGTATATTTAGGATTTTTTTATAATCTCTTGGCTCTTCAAAACGGCTAAAAAAATCCTCTTCGTCGGCAGCCACACTAAATATTTGCTCGCATCTTCTGTTAAACCCGCTTAAAACAACACTTTCTATTGAAATGAAGGAAGAATTGTCGTCAGATTCTTCAAGCACCGCTTGTAAAAAATCAAACACTATTCCATTACTGAAAACATTAAACAGTTCTGGAGGTTTAAATTTATACAAATATTTTATTTGCTGGAATAACAAAAGCAAATTTACATCTAAATCAATTCTATCACAGCAAAGTTTAATCAGTGCCAATTCGTAATATTGATAAATATCAATTACATCTGCATTTTGTGTTTCTAAAAAACTATCAAGCTGCTCGTAAAAATCTTTTATGGCTTCGATGTCCCAATTGTTTTCTAATAAATACTTAAACATTTCAAAGGAAGAAAATTTGTGCAATATTTCAATTTTGTTCTCGGTTGGAACTTCTAAATAATTAATACGGCTTAAGAAACGAAGTTCGCTTTTATTAATTGATTCCATGATAATATTAATAAATTCAACCTTACTCTCAGGGGGTAAAAAATTGTTTATTCTCAAATAAGTATTAAAACTGTCGTGTATTAATGTATATCTATTTAGTTTCTTTTCAAACAAATATGAGTGTTTTTTAATAAAAGCGAAAAATTGCACTTGAGCAAATAAGCTGGGTATCAAAATTTTTATGTCCTGTGTTGAAAAAAACTTAGATGACATAGCAAATAACCCTAAACCGTGTTTAGTTTCATTGTTGTTACCGAGTAATATCGTATAATACTCGTACAAATAATCAATTTTTTCAGTTGGTTCAACAACTCCGTGCAGTTTATAATGAGAGGCCAAAAAATAGGTTATTATTGGGTAACCATTACTTGCTTTAAATATGCTTCTCAAAATATTATTGTCCGTGATTTTGTGGCATAGATCTAAGTATTTACAGGTTTGTTCCCAATTCCAATTGCCAATCGAATACTTCGGAAATGGCAATTCGACTTGCAGTGGACGAGAGAAAACAATACACCGAGCATTGCCTAATTTGTTTAAAAATTCAATGAACGCACCCTGTTCAAGGGGATTATAATTTTCTACATGGTCTAACCCATCAATTAATAATGTGATATTCTCGGAAACAATTTTATCAATCAGTTCATCTTCGGTATGGATATTATGCTGATTATAAACGGTATACCTAATCTCACGAATAAAGTTTCTGTATTTTAACCGTTCGAAGTAATTTATGTCTTGTGTGCTTATCCAAAAGCGATAAACAACGGGCTTAGGTACAGCTTTAATTAGTTCCGTAACATAATGACTTTTTCCAACGCCTGGTTTGCCCTCTACAAACAAAACACCTTTTTCGGCATTGATGGTTTCTCTTAGAACCTGTTCACTGTCTATTATTTCCAGCAACTACAAAAATCAAAATA
>CAZADN010000287.1:0-2387 GCA_964483895.1 uncultured Legionellaceae bacterium | reverse complement strand
GTGGATTAAGCCTTCTGGTTTTATTTTGATCAGTAAGGCAAGGTTTAAAAAGCTCGTCATTATAACTATTTTAACCGAGGCATACAATTGCAGAGCCGATAAAAAACGGAAATATCATATTTTTACTGCTCATCACCGTGATCTTATTTTTTTTTATTCATTTACCTTAATTTATAGTGGTAAATATCAAAAAATTAGGTTAACTTGAAAAGAATAAACTATCCTTAAAAAAGCAATCGAATCGTAACGATAGCATCTAACATAGTGAATTTTAAAGTTTTTTTAGGATTATGGATTTAGAGTTAACTTAATTTAAAGTTATAGAGGTTTTTAATGGATATTATTTCTCTTCAGTTTGAAGAACCTTTAATGATTCATATTGGCAATGCATCTGTAAAAATTTTAGCTTTTAAAACACAAGAACCTGGGAACATCAAGTTTGGAGTCGATGCCCCCAGATCGATTAATGTTCATAGAGAGGAGATTTTTCATGCAATTAAGCAAAAGCAACTTTTAGATACTGTCGAATAATTAAATTTAATGAAGCAACTATTTTTACGGCCTATTAACATTCTTGCAACACTAATGTTGGCTTTGTCTTCTATTGTTTTTTTTGTAAACCACTATTTTTTTAAATTTAAAGGCAATAATTACTTACCATAAGATATACCCTACTTGGCAACTGTATTGTTTCTTTTCAATCTGGGATTAATCCTTTGTTTTAAAAAGGGCAGCAAGTTCAGGCAAATTGGTCACGAACTTATCTACTTGTTTGGAGTGATGAGTTTAATTGCACTAGCAACTAATGCGGTGCAATTAACTCCTTTCCCTTCAATAGACCAATCTGTTATTGAATTAGAAAACTATTTACACTTTCCTATAGAATCAGTTCTAACTTGGACCAATAACCACCCAAAGTTTAAATACCTACTTGGTCTAACTTATGATAGCTTAACCTATCAAATGAGTATTTTACCGTTGTTCGTCATTTTCACATGCCACTTTAGTCTGATTCGGGAATATTATTTTTATTTATTGTGTACCGCATTAATTGGATTTTCAGTATATTACTTTTTTCCTACCACTGCTCCAGCAAGTATTTTGAACGGGGCACTTTTTTCTTCATCACAAATAGCTACGGGTCTTAAATTTCAACAAATTCACCAACATATTATTCCTACTACAAATGATGGAGGTCTTATTGCCCTTCCTTCATTTCACACCATTTGGGCCATATTATGTATAAACCTTGTTCGAGATTGGAACATTTTATGGATTATTTTATCTGTGGTTAATTTTTTTCTAATCGCATCATGCGTGCTTTTAGGATGGCATTATATAACCGACATCATAGGTAGTTTTATTGTCTTACTGATAAGCTATTGTTTTTTTAATAAATATAAAACTTTAATACTTCAATGAAGTCATATCTTATATTTTTCGCACTAATCCTGTAGGATATGCAAGCTCGCTTTGAATCATTTTATGTGTATTCCAGTTCACCTTATATAAACCAGCCAATTTCTTTTCTAACACAGTCTGTAACTTTATGTTACGTTCCTCACTAAACATAGGAACTATTTGTAGCACCAAAGCCTCATTTTTCCGCCCTATTTTTACGTGCTCATTAATAACTCTAACTTGTGTTCCGACAGGAACCACACGAAACAAAAGTTCAATATCATCAGGATACATCCGTATACATCCTGCACTTACACGAGTACCTATTCCATCGTGTCTATTAGTTCCGTGAATAAGAAAGGTAGACCACCCTAAGCGTAACGCATATTGACCCAAGGGGTTATAGGGACCTGATGGAAATTCTGTTGGAAGAAAATCACCATTTTTTTCTGCTTCCAAACGCAATTTTTTTGTTGGCCTCCACTTAGGATTCGCTTCTTTAGCAATAATTTTGGTCACCCCCAAAGGAGTTTTCCATCCTTTGCGTCCTATACCTACGGGAAAAGTGAGCACTACATTTTCATTTTCAGGAAAATAATAAAGCCTATATTCAGCCAAATTAATTACAATTCCTTTTCTTTGAACTTGAGGCAAAATATACTGAGATGGAATAATCAGTTGAGAGTTAGCGGTTAAAGGATGCTTGAAATCAATATGAGGATTAGCTCTAAGCAACTCATGATAACCTACATCAAAACGCTTTCCTATCTCATCAACTGTTTCAAAACCTTCAGAAAGTTCATGTAGTGGCTCACCTACTACATCTCCCGTTGTTGGTAAAACAAAAGTGGTTGCATGAGAAAAAATGAACACTCCCATCAGCTTTAGAAAAACTAAAAAACACGTCTTTTTTTTTCTGAAGCTCATTTTTACTCGTCATCTCGAAACATTTGCAGATGATGCATAATAACTTATGATCACTCAAT
>CAZADN010000286.1:0-2394 GCA_964483895.1 uncultured Legionellaceae bacterium | reverse complement strand
GTGCATTGGTGACCTGTACAGATATCGGTTTACCACTAAAGTAGGACGCGAGTAGTGTATTGTTCTCCCACATGGATTTAATGACTGGTATTAATCTTCTTTTAAATAAAAACAATAAAAATTGTGTGAGTTGAGTCACAGGTGATGCATTATTTATTTGCTGTAAACAATGGGGGTTATCTCTTACTGTTCGAATTATGTCTTTAAATTGGTTATTTTTTAATTGATTATGCAAGTCAACTAGAGATGAATCAGAGATAACAGACGGTAGAACATGACTTAACGATTCAAAAAAAATATCTAAAAAAGCCAGGTCTTCTTCTGTGTTTGGCGGTATTAGTTCGTCTTCAAGGATAAGGTCAGGAAAATCAAATAAATCATCAGATGGATCGTTTATTTCAAGTAACTTATACATAAATTTCTCTTTTTTTACCCGTTTTTTACGCCAATGATTATTGATCAACTATGTCTTCCATTATACCATAAAATACACAATATTTGTGCTTTAACTTTCATTTCCGTGCTTCTAATAAGAAAGTTATTAGTTTGCTAAAATATTTTATTGAAAAATCAATAATAATTCTTTTCGCCAGCCTCAATAAGGTCATTTATTATATAGTTATAGTTTGATGTGCCTATCTTGAATGATTTATACTTGTTTGGTGATAAATTAGGGTCAGGTAAGCAATGGTCGCTTCGGCGTGCGGTTGAGACTTTAAGTTGGTGTGGAAGCATGCTGCTTCAAAATCTACACTGCTATATTTTTGAAGGCATTGTTAATACATCGATTTCGTCATTGCATGCTTATGAGGTTGGTTGTTTTAATAAGGGTAAATTAAATAAGGGATTGCAGTTTGGTCGAGCCTATCAGTTGGGATGCATTGGTTGAATGGTGGTTTTTTGCACAAATAATTACGCGACAGCGACGAGATATCCACAATTTCTGTGGATAATTCTGTGTGTATGTGTTGAAAAACTTTGGGGTAATTATTCTATGTCTAATGCACATGTTATGTTTAACGGCTCATAATGTTATTTTCCATTTCTTGTGATCGTAACACTGGAATTGGTAATTGCTTCTTGTTGGTAATATTTTTTCTTGCAAAAAAAGTTAGTTGATAGTTAGAATTTGCAAGAGCACATTTTTCATTTATATGTTTGGTATGATTGCGGATTGGGGTTGGATGGTAGTTACCAACTTGTTTATTGTGTGTTGGTTTTGGTTGATTTTCTAGTTTATATGGATTTGCGCGATATCTAACTAACAAAGATATGAATAGCTCTTTAATAAGTAACGGTTTATTCTTGGCATCTAAATTATTTATATACTCATTAAGAGCAGATATATTCTCACTATCTATTTGTAATTTGTTTTTCGTAATGATAGGTGCAAACATTCCTATGCGTGAAAATGCATGAGCGCGAGGTGTAAAGCCCAGGCTGGATAATTTGTTTGCTATAAAGTTAATACTATTAGAATTTTTAATGGATTCGTTAGTTTTAGTTAACATAGAGGTTAAAATATTATTTAAAAAAGCTTCAATAAGCTTGGGTTCTATATTTTGTTTAGTTAGAAAAATCGCATACTCATCATCAAGCATTTTTTCTGAGTTATGATTACAGGAAATTATTAAATTTTTAATTAATTGAACTTCTGGGATATAGTCATTAAATTTACTTATAAGTTCTTCATGTAATAAATTTGAAAAACACATTAGAAATGCCTGGATATTTATATCGCTTAATTCTGTGATATTTTTGTAATACAATTGATAATCTTTACTTTGAAAAAATCCAGGCAACTGACTATTTTCTTTAAAAAATTTCTTGGTTAATAACCTAAGATTTGTTTTATCATCTCGAGTTTGATATGCAACAACATCAACAAATGCATGAGGGCTTTTGTTGCAAACAATGGCAATCAAAATACTAGCGTTAATATTTTTAATGAGGGTAGCATTTTTATTGCAAGCCACGATTTCAACAGAATTTGCAACTTCTTCAAGTCTAAAAAATAACTCTGTTAACTCAATATTATTTTTTTCCCCATTTATTGATATTTTCGCGATACTTAAGCGAATAGCAATATAATCGATTAATTGAGTTAAGTTTGATTTTTCTGAAATTGAAAGCAAGGTTTTGAGCCATTTTGATGAATCATGATAATTATTGTGGCTATTGTTATGTTGTTTTATATGGAAATTTAACATTAGTAGTATAATGTTTTTGATGAATTTTTCTTCAGAATTTGTGTTTGCAAAAATTTGGAGACTTTGGATGATATTTAATATGGATTTTAAAGTGTCAATCGTTGGTAGTTCTTGTTCTATATTATTGGCTAAATTATCCAATATATTGGGAAGGCTATTTTTATTTTTATCTTGCAAATGATAT
>CAZADN010000285.1:0-2406 GCA_964483895.1 uncultured Legionellaceae bacterium | reverse complement strand
ATTGCCGATTAATATTTATACGCCTTTGGTTGACGGAAGATTAGTGTTTACCAGCCTTGAAGGTGAGCTATCCACAGAAGAAATAGTTAGCCTCAATTTAGCATGGTGGAGCTGTGATAATAAGCTTGGAAGGCACCGAAAGCCCTGTGGGTGCAAGAATTTTGATGTTTTTACGGACACGGTTGAAGTTGGGCTGTATAAATGTAAAAAGTGCGGCTATACAGCAAAAATACCGTATTCATCAATAATTTATTCAGTTTAAATCCTCTTTCAATGTTAGTTCACGGCTTGAATTATTAGAAAATAATTTAAGCCGTGAGCTTTATAAAAATTGTTATCGGTTATAATTAATATAAAAACACTTTTGTAATTTATAGTAATGGATAGAATAAATATAAGCCAACTGATTTTTATTAGTAGCTTCCAATTAAGCGCGGCTGTGTTATAATTAATCCAAAATTTTTTAGATTAGCGCCGAATGATTTCGTTTATAAACCCAAAAAGAGAGGAGTTTGCTTATGTATGCTGTAGAATTTCAATCCACAATACATGACGATGGTATAATAAAAATACCTAGTCAATACAAAGATAAAATCGGTAAAAATGTAAAAGTTATTATACTTTCTGACGAACAAAGAAAAACAGATGAATTGCCTCGTTTTTCTGCTCTAGCTGTCAATACAAAAGACTATAAATTTGATAGGGAGTATGCCAATGAAAGATAAAGCTTTTATTGATACAAATATTTTAATCTACCTCTATTCAGCAGATGAACAGGAAAAACGAAATATTTGTTTAAATGCTATAAGAAAATATGAATGCCTAACAAGCACGCAGGCACTAAATGAGTTGAGTAATGTTTTTTCCCGTAAGTGGAGGCTTAACGGTGAAGAAATAAAAAAAGCAATTTATGAAATACAATGTTTTTGTAAAATCACTCTCGTTGACATAGACATAATTAATAAGGCTTTAGATATACACAGTAAATATGGTTTTTCGTATTTTGATAGTTTGATGTTATCATCGGCTTTAACATATCAATGTAAATATATTTTAACTGAGGATATGCATGACAAACAAAAGATTGATGGAATGGAAATAAGAAATGTTTTTTCACACCATAGTTTATAATATTTAACATTTTATATATCTTTGACTTATTTCGGTGCAGATTAATGTTCCTTTTGTATTTTTATGGCTAGGTAATTGATAATATACGGTAAATGGTGTATAGTAAAAAATATTAATAGAAAGTCTTGATAGTCTTGCTGCACAGGGTAATTTGCCTTGTATGGAGTTTGCTATATAATCTAAAGGGGGGTACTATCTAATGTTGCCGAACTATTTAACAAGATATTATCAACATGGTGAAAATCCTTTTCTATCGCTTAATATGCTGCCCATTGACCAAGCTAATGAAATAAGACGTAATCACTGTAAAAAGCTCAATATAAATAATTTTTATGCTGATGATAAATACTTACAAAGCAGAACAGAAGTTGAGAGATGGATATACAATGAATTTATAAAAAAAGGCGGAGAGCCGAAAAGCAAAGTGCCTATCTACATGACTTTGGGTGAATCTGTAGGCGGAGGTGATATACGTAAAGACATACAACAAAATTCTTGTGAATTAAAGATACCTCTGAAATATTTAGATTTAGAACGTATAAGTTTTACTCTTGAGGATAGTATGGTTAACCTCATATTTGATGAAAATTGTAAGTTGGTTGATATCCATAATACAACCACACCAAATGTTTATCTTTTTAAAGAGATACAAGCAATAGCCGAAAAATATCACATTTACGATGAACCTGTTAAACATTATTTTGAAGCCCAAGTGTGGGATATTGATATGTTACAGAAATATTTATGCTCAATCGGATAAACCATGTACTATATTAATTCATGTCAGCGAAGAGGCAAATATTTAGAAATTTGTGCCACGTATCCCGTACAGAAAAGATGTTGACCACTCAAAAGGGTTAGTTTGAGCCCTGATAATAATGGCTGTAAATCCCGAAAAAACAATGGCAAACCACCGTGCTTGCACGGCAAAAGTTAACAGCAAAGAACATTATGATGAATTTGAAAACAGCGGCTTCTTTACGATAGTACGAAAGGATACAATAACTGCACAAGATTAGAAACACTTGAAATTCTTGCAAAACACTTTGGATTGACCGATTGATATAAAAGAATAAATATCCAATTAATAACTTTAACGCTTACAATCATATTATAAGCTTTTACGGCAAAATTAATTTTTTGCCGTTTTTTTATTTTCCGTGAAAAGGTGGTCTATGAAAAATAAAACATTCAAGTCAAAAAGTAAAAACACCTTCAAGATGACAAAAGATGGGCTTTACTTAGAAAACCAAAACACCGGCGAGAACCAGCGTA
>CAZADN010000284.1:0-2413 GCA_964483895.1 uncultured Legionellaceae bacterium | reverse complement strand
TGCAATTATTAATATTGGAGGGATTACGGAATTAGAAACAAATGAACGTCGATCAAGAGCAGAAATCGGTTTAGTAGGAGCAAAAGCTTGTCTTTATGAAGGAGTATTACCTGGGGGAGGATTTAGCTTTGTTCACTTAAGTGAAGAATTAGAAAATTGGTCACGTAATAATTTTTATGGTGATTCTTTAAATGGAAGCAATTTAGTTGTGAAATCTTTAATTAAACCTATCCAAGTATTACTTAATCGAGAAAAAGATAGGAATAGAATTATTCCGAAATATGTAACAAGTATTGAGGAAATAAAAAAAATTAAAGATGTATATAGTACATATGATATTAAAAACCAAAAAGTTCAAAGCATTCTTGAATCTGGCATCTTAGATTCGTTTAAAAGTGTAAGAGTAGGTTTACAAACAGCTGTATCTTTAACTTATTCTGTTTTATCTATTGCAAGCATTATTGTATAATCTCTGTCTTTAATAATTAAATTTTAGATTAATTAACAAATATAATTATAATTAAGCTAGTTCAGATTAATATTTACGAATAAGTAATAAAAGTAAGGAGGCTTCATGACGCTAGATTTATTACCTAGTTTTTTTGTTCCACTTGTAGGTTTAGTTCTTCCTATGTTTGCCACAATAACACTGTTTCTTTATATTGAACGCGAAAACCGTGAAGTTTTTGATCCAACAACATATAAGTTTTAAAGATATTGTTTGCCAATAAGATATTTTCTTATTGGCAATAAAAAAAAAAGTGTTCGATTTTTTTAAGTTAGTATTTTCTGAAAAATTTAAAATAAAAAATTAAAATGCAGGACATAATGTCCCGCATCAAATGGATTTTTTAAAGTGATGATCCTAAACCTGAGTAAGATCCATAAATAAAAATACCAACAATTGTTAAAAGTCCTAGACCTGCAACAAACGCTACAAGCCAGAGAGGAACACGCCCAGTGCTAGCCATAAAAACCTTCTCCGTAAATTTCAAATTGAATATGTATAGTATAAGGATATTTCGTAAAGAAATACTATTAACTAATTGAAGAAATAGCTTGAAAATAATACAGCTAATACGAAAATAAGTAAAAGTCCCCAGAATAATGATGTACGGTTTAATTCTACTGGAGTAGTATTTGGATTTGGTGTGTTTGCCATTAATTTCCTCCTAACGTTGAATAAATTGCATTGCAGTAATGGCTCCTAAGAAAAATATCGTTGGGACAGCTAATCCGTGAATAGCTAACCAACGGAATGTGAAAATAGGATAAACTACAGGTTGGTTTGTTCCTCTAATCATAATTATAATCCTTTAGTTAAGTCATCTAATTCTTGTTTTGCATTGAATCTGTCATTAACAAGTGGAACTTGTTGACGATCTTGCGAGAAATATTCATTTGGTCTTGGAGTACCGAATACATCGTACGCTAAACCTGTACTAATAAATAACCATCCTGAAACAAATAAAGATGGAATAGTAATACTATGAATAATCCAATATCTTATACTAGTAATAATGTCTGAGAACGGACGTTCGCCAGTAGAACCACCTGACATATAACGATTGAGATTCTATGGAGTTATCAATCATTTCAGGTTCGAATAATAATTTAATACAGCGGGTAGTGGGAATCGAACCCACATAGTCAGCTTGGAAGGCTGAGGTTTTACCACTAAACTATACCCGCTACTTACTAATTGCATTAATGTAATTATATACATTAATTGTTGTAAGTTAACTTTAATATTATTTAAAGTTGTTTTGCTCGATCAACGATTTCAGTATCAAATCCCATTTCTAACCCAAGATTTGTAATAAAAGATTCTGAGACAGTAAATTTCGAAGGATCTTGACTAGCCCATATAGGAATTTCCCTACTTCCTTCTAGTACTAAAAACAGCGATTGTGTTCGCACAGGTGTTTGTGTATATAAAATTTTTATACACTGAAGTTCGCGAAAACTATAAGAAAAAAATAAACGCTCATTTTTTCCTGGATACCCTTTAAAAGCAATAGTAATTTGTTCATTTGTTTTTTCAAATCTTATTGAACCAGCACCAATGTTACAAAATGCTGAAAAGAAAAGAAATCCACCTAAAACAAGGGCAGCACTGCCATAACTTAATAAACTAAAACTTTGAGCCCCAAATCCACTTATTAAAGGTTCACTGGGCCTAGTTTCTAGTAAATTATTAAATAAATTGTTAGAGAATAACGAACAAAAACCAGTTGAATTATATGCACTAAGTCCACCAATTAATAAAATTGTTGGAATAACATAATTTTGGGGTTGATTATTTCCAGGCAAATTTATTTGCCATTGATCCTCATCAAATTCGATCATTTCTTCTCCAAGTTGCAAAGATTAAACTAAAATTCCCTATAAACGTTAATAGTGATTGGAAGGC
>CAZADN010000283.1:0-2425 GCA_964483895.1 uncultured Legionellaceae bacterium | reverse complement strand
AAACAATTCAACTCCTCTATCTGAGGTTTGCATTCGTATAAGAGGTCCCAAAATCATTTCAACTTTAATATGTGAGCAAAATAAAGACGAAGAGCCTTGAAAAACTAACGGGGATATTAATTTTTGTCCGCAATAAGTTTCTTTATCTAAATTAAATAAAAAAAACCGATTAGGTTGAGAGTCCCATTCTTCAAAAACAGAAAGTATAGTCTGCGAATCTGGGGAAAGATGATACTTCAAAGAGCTAGTTTTTTGACAGTATGTAGCGCGAACCATTTCTTTTTTAACGATACGTTGATCAATTAGCATAATTAATAAAAAAGCTTTGAAAGCGAAACTTAGCTGATGATACAATGCGATAATTTTTAAATCAACTCCTTGTCCGAGCAATGTTATGTTCATTTTAAACTGGCTTAATCCACATCCATTAAATAGAATTTTTTCTAATTACAATGACCCTAGAATCGATTTTTTTAAAAATAAAATAGACCTAGAACAAATAAATACTTTGCTCAAATTACGTGCCCTTATGTTCGAAGGGACAGAGTTTTCAGGTGCGCGTATGAATCATAATGATTACACGTTAACGCGACCAGCTATACATGGCAATTACGGAAGAATTATACGACAAGCAAGACAAGAAGATGCTACTCAACTTGCTTTGAATATCCTAATCTTAGATAGGCCAGAAGTGAAAAAAAGCTCTGGCTATCTGCATTTACTTAGGGATTATGGACAACCTCTAGCTGGAGTCCAGCATTTAGCTTATTTTTCGATGATTGCCTTGGTTATTTTTTTGGCTCTTATTGAGCAAACTCGTCAGGCTGATAATGCACACAATGAATTATTTAATAGGAATATAAAAAATAAAATTTGTAATTGGGTAATAGATGGCTGTAGCGGGCAGTATGGAGTTCGCTACGATTGTTATTTACCTAATACAAATGATTGCAAACCAGGAGGCTCAGAAAATCAGTTGAGATTTGCAACATTTATAATTTTTTGCATTGGGATATGGCAATTACTTAAAGTACGCTCAAATTGCGTCACTGAAATAATGCATAATGAATTTAATGATGAGGAATATGATTCATTATTAAATGATATTTGTGCAAAAGAACAAGAGCTAAGTATTGATTGGAATACTGAAATCAAAATAAGTGATACTCAATGCTCATTAAGAACCTTTGCTTTAACCTTATTATGTAGCTTTGATGACAAAGCATATAAAGATTTTTTTGCAGAAATAATACCAAATTTATTAACAGACAAACCAAGTACATTAAAAACCGGCGCTGGTTATACTCTTGCAGTAGCAAGATGTATGCCTGTAAACCTCGATGGAAATGTTTATAAATTAACATAGAGCTAATAATAGACTTCTTACGAAACTGAAAAATTCAAAATAAACCGCGGTTTATTTTGAATTTTTCAGTTTCGTAAGAAGTTCTCTATCATGTGCCATAATGTATTTTATAAATTCCTTACCTTTAAGCGTTAATCCCCGCGCATCTACCAATTGCTCCAAAGTTTTCCGAAACTTTTGCTTATATATTTCTAAACGAAAATCATAGTTACAAGGAATTTGGAAAAATCTTGCATGGAGATAGTTATTATAATCTTGTTGGGCATATGGCATGGAGAATTGTCCTAATAAATCATAACTACTTAAATAAAATTCTATTAATCGATAAAGGACAAACGCTCCGTGTAAAATACCATATATTGGTCTTTGTTTATTATTTGCATATGATTTAAAAGTCTGGTTATTATCTGCAATTAAGTGCGTCATACTATAAATAATATTAAAATGCTGATGCGCTATTTCATGAACTAACATATCTAAATAATAAAATAACGGAAATTCATCACCAACATTTTTAACATATATTCTACCTTGACAAAAAAGAGCACTAGCCGAAGTTGGCATTTCTGCAACGCCGTTGTAAATGGCAATACTATTTAAAAGATTAGCATGTATTCCAGATAAACTTTCTTCACATAATAAATTAACTGCCTGAAAAAGATTCGCTTTAGTTTTATCTATTTCATGCATAGATGGTATAGTAATCTCCCCTGAGTCAACATGCATAATCTCATTTTTTACAACGTATCTATCTGCAAGACTTAGCTTTGGGTTAATATTAAAAATTGCTGTTGGGCTAAGGCCCAACCTACAATAAACACTGGGGGGCGAAGTTACTTTAAACTCCTGTTTAAGAAGAGCTTCAAAATATAGGCAATAAAGATCTGGGGAAAAACTAAAATTATTAAAATCTATATTTGTTGTATCGTGTTTATTTTTTGCTTTAAATTAAAAAACCTATTCCCTTCCATTTAATTGGGTAATATTAACGCCAACCTGCCTATAAAAACGACCGGGTCTTAATAGCGCACTATCTAAGATATCGGGGCGGTTTGTTGC
>CAZADN010000282.1:0-2432 GCA_964483895.1 uncultured Legionellaceae bacterium | reverse complement strand
TTATAGAAGGATGCACACACGTATGGCACATTTTCCCAACCCTTTGTAAAGAGAGGGATAAATTAATGAATTATCTGAACGATAATGGAATTCAAACAATGGTTCATTATCCAATACCAATTCATTTACAGGATGCATATAAAGACCATTATAATCATTCTTTTTTTATAAATGCCGAAATCGTTGCAGAAAGTGTGTTAAGTTTGCCGCTTTATTATGGATTAAAAGAAGAAGATGTAAATTATGTAGTTGACATTTTAAATGCATATTGATGGGTAGAAATTATGGAACGGTTAAAACTATTTGTTACTAATTTTTTCGTATATGGTTTAGGAGGGGCAATAAGTAAATTAGTGCCTTTTCTTATGTTACCTATTGTTACAAGATTAATGCCAAATACCACGTTTTTTGGATTGAATGATATATCGCATATAATTGTTTCCATATCCTCAGCATTAGCTATTATGGGTATGTATGATGCAATGTTTAGACTTTTTTTTGAGAAAGAGGATGAGCAGTATAAAAAAAGTATTTGTTCTAGCGCATTTGCTTTTACCTTAACTATGTCAATATTAATATTTTTGGTGTTGATTATAGGCAACTCCTTTTTTACGGCAATTTTTTTTGGATCTCAAGATTATAAGATTTTATTATATTTAACAGCTATTAGTTCATTAATCGGTTCAACAAATGCAATTGTATCAGCGCCAACGAGATTTAATAATGAAAGAAAACTGTATCTTCTTGCAAATACAATATCCTCAGTTTTGTCATATGCAATAGCTATTCCATTATTGATTAATCATTTATATATAATAGCATTACCACTTTCATCAATAATTGCAGCACTTACAATTGAACTTGCATTTTATATACATAACAAGAAATGGTTTTCTGTTTCATATGTAAAAATTGATTTAATAAAGCAAATGTTAATAATTGCACTTCCTCTTTTTCCTAATTTTTTGATTTATTGGATTTTTAATTCAGCTGATAAATTAATGATAGCTAAAATTCTTGGTAATGATCAGGTTGGAATTTATGCAATCGGAAGCAAAATTGGACAAGTTAGTCAGTTGATATATACAGCTTTTGCAGGAGGTTGGCAATATTTTTCTTTCTCGACAATGAAGGATGCTGATCAAGTTCAGCTCACTTCAAATATTTTAGAATACCTTGCAGCAATTACAGCTTTAGCAGGTATCATTATGATGACATTTAATGAGGCAATATTTTCATTACTTTTTAAAGGGGACTATTTAAAAGGGAGGGAAGTATCGGTATACTTATTCATATCTCCGTTACTTTTGATGTTATTTCAAATTGGATGCAATCAATTCATAATTATAAAAAAAACACTACCTAGTTTATTTATTTTACTTAGTGGGGCGATCATTAACATAATATTGAATTATGTTTTAATTAAAGTGATTGGGATTGAGGGTGCGGCTATTGCAACACTTACAGGATATACATTGTCAGTAACAATCTGTATTATTATTCTGCAAAAGATGAAATTATTGAAAATGAATCAAAGATTTTTTATGTTAGCAATAGTGTTTGCTGGTTATTGGGCAGTTTGGAGATTCTATTTAAAATATAATTTAATTTATAGTATAATTGCTTGTTTGATATTTTTTTGCTTCATTTTTTTGTTATATTTAAAAGATATTCAAAAACTAAAAAATACTAATAATTAAATAAAAGTGAGGATATTTATTATGCTTAGAAGATTAAAAAGAAAAGATACAGAATATATGTTAGAGTGGATGCATGATGAAGAAATAAGCAGAAATTTTTTAGTCAGCTTTGAGTGCTTTACTGAAAAACACGTAGTTGAATTTATAGCAAATAGTTTTACAGACGAACACAAACATTTTGCTGTAGTAAATGAGCAAGATGAATATCAAGGAACTGTTAGTCTTAAAAATATATCTTTAATAAATAAAAATGCAGAATATGCAATTGTATTTAGGAAACATTGTTTAGGAGGGGGATTAGCCCAAAAAGCAACCACTGAACTTCTTAAGTATGCATTTGAAATCCTAAAATTGGAAAAGGTATATCTTAATGTAGCGGAGTGTAATAAAAGAGCGATAAGATTTTATGAAAAAATGAACTTTCAGTTTGAGGGAAAGTTTAGAAATCATCTCTTAATAAATGGAAGATTACAATCACTGTATTGGTATTCTATTTTAAAAAAAGAATTTGTATTATAAATCAAATGATGGCTTAATTGAAGGGGCAAAACTATGGGTTTGATAATTTCTTTTTTAGTGCTGATTTTTTATAATATAAAAGTTTCTGATAAAACTATAAGTTTACACGTAAGTAGCGTATTGACTCCAGCCAGAATGCTACCGATCCGTGGTATTTGTGCCGTAGAAATTATGATAGGTCACTTGGCTATTGTTTTACATAATTATAGCGTT
>CAZADN010000281.1:0-2440 GCA_964483895.1 uncultured Legionellaceae bacterium | reverse complement strand
GCTTTTTCGCTAATAACCTCAGCAGCCTGCTCAAGAACTAAAATTAACATTTCGTCCATATCAATTGACATAGCCATAACCCTCTCTATTTTTGTTAAATCAACTGTAACCTGGCGTTAATTTCTCAATCAGCCCATAAGAAACTGTCGAAAATATTTTCCCAGTTTCTTTGTGAGTAAGAGTTACCACAAAGCCGCTTCCAGCTCCATGCTGAATTAAGAATGTACACGATTATACTTATTTCTATTATAATTTAGCTACGGCAGCTATTGCTAAAAAGTGTGCCAATACTATAGTTGGCACATCATAATTCTAGATTATTAGCAATACAACTCATACAAAAATTTCACCTTATGGTCGGAATTTTCCAAGTCATAGTAATGTCCAAATTGCCATAATTCTCTCATTACAGCAAAAATAACAGACTCTCTTTTTAATTTCATTAGGGCCATAATTATTTTTTTCTTCTTAAAGAAAAGAAATTTTCTCTCAGCCTTAAACTTAAAACTAATATAGACTTTATACTCTTTAAAAAAGTTATCGTACTCAAATTCTAAAAATTTAATCTCGAAATCTTCCTCTAATCTTCCAGCTAATTTTAGTTTTTCTTGAATAAAAGCTGCAACTTCTAATAATTTCCGCTCTTCAACTAACTTTTCTTTCTGAGAGAGACTTTTAAAATTTCGCTCAATCTGCTTTCGGTCCATGAGTTAATTTAGCTCCTTTACTATTATTAGCACACAACTCGTTATTATGGAAATTCCAAGACTCGAACTCGGGACTTGCTGAAAAATAAGAAGCTCCAGCCACTCTAACCACTGAGCTAAATTTCCTTTACAATTTTGTTTTATCTTTCGCTCTTTCTTTTAAGCCTTCTTTAAAAGCCTCAAAACTCTCATCTATTTCTTTTTGCATTATGCAATAATAGTCGTCTTCGCCATTTTGCAAATATTTTATATAGGCTTCTGCGGTTAAATTTCGAAGACTTTTTGCCATAACTGCTCCTACTCTCTCTCATTGAATCAAAAAGTACCGTCTTACAAATTAACTCGTAAGTTAAATAGCAATGAACAAAAAATAGTAAACAAACTATTGCCAAATAAACTATAATCATTAAATATCTCTTCAAGCTTAAAGAACTTCAGAATTTAACCTAGTTGCTCTCTACAGCTTCTTTGTTTAATATATTAAAACTTAAGCGTGCTATATTAAGCAAAAATGCCAGCAGAATATTCGATAGAAACCCTCAGAAAATTGGCTAGCAGAAGTCAATCTAATGGCATAGATAATATTCTTTTATCTATCTTAAATAGAGTTACAAGCTTAGAGCAAGACAGTAATGATTCATCTCAGCAAGCTATTTTTAAACCACCTGTAAAAATAGATTGCTGAGATGAATAAATACAGTCTAGCAATAAGAATGTAACAGAATATAATAAAGAAAAAATTCAACATTCCTTAAAAAAAATGAGCAATCTCGACCTTCTTGAAATGCTTGCCGATTGGGTGGCTATTAGTCAAGAGTATAAAACTGATTGTAAAGAGTTTGTAAAAAACAATATTGGAGAAGACAAAAGATGGCCTTTTTCTGAAGAACAAAAAACAAAAATAGACAAAATTATGGATACCTTAGAACAAACACTTCATGCCAATAATGATTCATCTTATCAACAAAAATCGAGTTTTTCTCGATAAAAATAGTCGATAATTAGATTTTTAAGTATTAATAGGGGGTTTAATTTACTATTAATACTAATTTAAACACTCAGTATTTTAAATACGTCGACAATAAGTTTCTTTAATACCACAAGCGACAAAAATTGCCAGCAATAAACTAGCGAGCAAAAGCAATAAAGCTGTACGAAAATCACTATTAGAATACAAAGGTAGACCGTGCGCCATCGCACCATCCCAATTTTTCTGTAACATCCAACCAATGAGCGGTTGAAATCCTGCACCAATAATCACCGAGGCCATATTCGCGAAAGCCACTGATGTTCCGGCAACTGTTTGTGGATTAATTTCGGAAGCCACTGCATAAGCGGTTGCCACACCGGTATTGGCAAATCCATATAAAAATAATAAACTAAATAAGATACCCAAGGGTAACCCGGGCAATAAAATAACCAGACTGGCGAATAGTAAACTAAAACTTGCCGATAAAATGAGTATAATTTTGCGTCGTTGAATTTTATCTGAAATCCAACCGATTAAAGGACCCCCGATCGTCCAACCAATAAAGATTAAACTGATTCCCATGGCAGCCACTTCATTAGTTAAATCATGAGTTTGACGAAAAAATTTAACGCCCCATAATTCTGCCAAAGCGGCAGTGGGTGCAAACAATAAACCAGCTAATAAAGCGTTCCACCAACTCTGTGGATTTCGCAATACACGCATCAACCCTGACCAAGGTGACTGTGTTAAAGTTTTTTTAACT
>CAZADN010000280.1:0-2469 GCA_964483895.1 uncultured Legionellaceae bacterium | reverse complement strand
TCATTTACCAAGACCATGACCTTCATTTTTATTTTCTTGTTCAGGCTCTACTAGATTTTGTTCTTCTGTATTTTCTCGAATTTGCGCGAATTTATTATTATGAAAACTTAAGGCACTCTTAGTAAGTTCTTCGACATTTTTTAAAACCGCTACCTTATCTTCATTACTAACAACTTTTCCTTGTGCAATATCAATCGCATCCTGCAACGCACCCTGCAACGCAACTAATACATAATCAAAACACGAACCAACGTTCATTGTCTGGCGAACTTTAACCGTTGCTATCAAATTTCTTAGCCGCTCCATATATTTATCTAATGAAAGATTTCCTTCCTCTTTTCTTTCGCTATGATTAAATTTCCCCATGACTTACTCCAAAAATCAATAGTCAATGAGTTAATTGTAGCAGAAAGTGGCTTAAATTAACATTAAGAACCAATTTTTTTTACAAATTGATCGGTTTTGAGTGAATTGTAAATTAATCATACATTAGTTCATCTAGAGGCGTATAATCTTTACTTGGACCGCCTTGGATTAATTCATTTACCACATCTGTCATACACAATAAACGTAAAACAGTTGGCGTTACTTCATCAAATACTACCTGAGTTCCTAAAAGTGCTCCTTCAGAATCATTAAAAGTGACTCCTAAACCATAGCCTAAACAAAGCGAGCATAATTGATCTGCTCTTCGCGCTATAGCGGGCAATAAGCCAGTTACTGAAAAAACTTCCTCATAACTAACAAAACGATCATTTAAATAAAACTTGGCATTCATGCGCGCAGCAATCAAAGCCATACATTTAGAAATGTCCTTTTCCATTTATCGCCACCAAGGATGTGCTGACTTTATAGGCCCAGCAAAAGCTAACCTTAACCATCGCAAAAAAACTGGCACTGTAAATCCATAATGTTCGATTATACCAAAAAAAACTGCTGAAATCAGCACTATAGAGCCAGTCCATAATTGAATATGCATCAAAAAAATAAATATTGGAAAAGCAGCACGCGCATCAACCATAAAAAACCTCGCACTTCTTGCCGAATCCCGCCAATGTGCGTTTGGAGAAAAATTATCTGACATAACATGGACCTGCGCTTAACCAATTGTCAATAGACCCTAGTGTATAGTATATAATATACAAGGTAAATGACAATCGTAACAGAAAAATGGATAAAAACTCTATTCGTAAATTTATTCTACAAAAGCGCAATAAATTGCCTATTGCGACTCAAACTCAATCTTCAAAAACTATTTGTGAAACCATTTTAAACTCAGATTATTATATTAATGCTCAAACAATTGGGTTATATATGGCTATAAACAATGAAATAGATATAAATCTTATCTGGCAAAACGCATTAAAGCATAATAAAAAATGTTATTTCCCGAAGATTATAGATAAAAATTCTATGATTTTTTTACCTGCAAATAATATGGAAAACTTTATTAAAAATAAATGGGGCATTCTAGAGCCAACTACCAATTCTCCATATCCAATAAATAAGTTGGATGTACTAATTATTCCATTAGTTGCATTTGATAATTTGAAAAATAGAATTGGAATAGGAAAAGGATTTTATGATAAAGCCTTAGAAAAAAATACAAGTACTACATTAATCGGCGTTGCTTATGATTTTCAAAAAGTCCCTTTAATAAAGTCCGAGACATGGGATATAAAATTAGATATAATTGTTACAGAAAAAATGACTTATTCCGTTTAGAGATTTATATGTTTGCTAAAAAGCAGTTAGAAGAGTTAGCCAAAAAATTATTTTCGGTCTTACCTGAAAATATGCAACTTCTTGATAATGAGCTACAAAGTAAGTTTAATGACGTCCTGCAGATTGCATTTACAAAATTAGATTTAGTCACGCGTGAAGAGTTTGACGTACAAGTAAAAGTTTTAGCTAGAACAAGAGAAAAAGTGGAAGCTCTTGAAGCTGAATTAGCAAAAATAACAAAAATTTCTAATCAATAAATCATTAGATAAAAAATCCAACCCCAAATAACAGGAAATTTAAGGATGAATCTCGCAATTAGCCAAACAAGGAGTATTGTTGGCATTAACGCACGCACAGTTAATGTTGAAGTACATTTATCTAATGGCCTTCCGGCTTTTTCAATAGTTGGTCTTCCACAAACTGCGGTTAAAGAAAGCAAAGATAGAGTACGTAGCGCCATTTTAAATAGTAATTTTGATTTTCCTTGTCGGCATATCACTGTAAACCTTGCCCCCGCAGATCTTCCTAAATCTGGTTGTGGTTTTGATTTACCAATTGCTTTAGGAATCCTTGCTGCATCGGGACAAATCCCACAAAATAAATTAGCAAATCATGAATTTATCGGTGAATTAGCATTAGATGGTGGTATTCGTGCTGTCAATGTAATTATTCCTGCGGTTGTTGCGGCAAAAATTTCCAATAATACCAAAATAATCCACGCAGAAAATGCAGCCGAAGCTACCT
>CAZADN010000279.1:1625-2499 GCA_964483895.1 uncultured Legionellaceae bacterium | reverse complement strand
ATCAAGAGTCTTAATTTTTATAAAGAATAAACTATTAAAGAGATTTAAAAAAAGATAAAAGACATTAAAAGTATGTTTTAAAAGCATTTATTTCTTTTTATTCCTTTTCTTGTTATTATTTAAATCACTTTCATCATTTAAAGCAGGTATAATAGATGAATTGCTCTTGATCTCAGCCCTTAGATTATCAAACATGATCATATACTGGCTGTACAGTTTAAAATCATATTTATATAGTTCTAAAAGCGAAGAACCATTGGCAATCATCTCAATCATAGTGCTTATTCTTTCATCAGAAGCATCACTATGAAGAGAAGCAGTATTTGGAGCAGAAGAATCGTTTGAAGAGCCCCAATCAAAAAGCAAGGAGTCCTTGTGCTCCTCAATATATCTCAACATCTTATTGAGAACAGTATTTTTATTAATATAAGGCTTAAAAGCCAAATGAGCCGGAGTAGAAGTGAATAAAAGCTTTTTTAAAATCAAAGACTTTTTAGAAGAGCCTTTGGTCCTTAAAAAAGTTATATAATGGCCTTCTGGGCCAGCAAGTTTGAGGACAAGTAATCTTTGCAAGAGAGCTATATCAGCAGCAGCCCTATTCTCATCGAATCTTTGAGAAGACTCTATGAGCCAGCAAGTGGCAGTGGCCGAATCAAGGCGTTCAGGATCGAAGGAGGCAGTGTAGTCATTAGCAGAAAGCTGCAGTGCATGTTCCATATGAGGATGAAATATTTGTGAATTTTATGAAAAAGATGAATTTTATGGATTTTATGAAAAAGATGAATTTTATGGATTTTATGAAAAAGATGAATTTTATGAATTTTATGAAAAAGATGAATTTTATGAATTTTATGAAAAAGATGAATTTTATGAA
>CAZADN010000279.1:0-1525 GCA_964483895.1 uncultured Legionellaceae bacterium | reverse complement strand
TTTTATGAAAAAGATGGATTTTATGGATTTTATGAAAAAGATACTAAGGGTGCATTTTTATAGCCCCTAGTTAGTTAGTAAAATTTTTCCTTTATAAATGTAGGTCCAATTTATCATTGCATTTTCCATACATTTATTATTGCAAACGCCCAATACATTTTTTTGCCTTATATTTGCTTTATAAAATTTTCCTTTATAAATGTAGGTCCAATTTATCATTGCATTTTCCATACATTTATTATTGCAAACGCCCAATACATTTTTTTGCCTTATATTTGCTTTATAAAATAACTACGCTAAAAATTAGTTTTTTTAGTTAGTTAGTTACTAAATTTTTTCTGTCTATATATTTGCCTTATGTTTTATTAAAAGTACCGGTCCTACTTTTGCCTATTATTTAATAGGGAGTTTGCCACCTTTTCATTTGCCTTATGTTAATATAAGGTATTTAAGATACTATCACATGAATGAATAAAAAGATAAGTAATACTAACTTATATAATGACCTTTACTTTATTAATAAGTCCTGTGCTCATTTATAAGCAATCAGATATGTAGACTGATAAAGCACCCCTTAAAAATTTGTGAGAATATTGATTAAAACCTAAAAGCCATTTTTATAATGAAAAAAAAGAGATATAAAAGTAGTAAGGATAATTAAGGCATTAATAAGGTAGTGGGAGGGAAACATATTACAAAATAGGTACAATAAGGTTACTGAAGAGGGCTATTTAAACTCGTATTTATGATAGGTTTGAGCTTAATCATTTTCCCGCGAGATGCTCTATTTTAAGGTTTATGAAATGATACTTTTAAAGTCTCTATCTGATTAAAGTGTAAAATTTTTCACCCCTATTTCCACAAATTTGAAAGATTAAACCTGTTAAATATTTTAAAAATTAAATAGAGTAATAGTTTAAAGCATTTATTTATTGTTCTGCTATTTTAAAGTGTTTTATCTTTGATCTGGAATCTATAATTGATAATAAGTTATCTTTGACCATAGCTAATAGATATAACTCAAGATCATTTTTAGATGCTCGCATTGAAGATGAGAATGCTTTTCTGATACTGCTAGCAGTAAATATTAACTTGGTATTAGCATGCTGTCTTATAGTATCTAATATCTTGTTGTAATCCAAGAATTTGCCATTTGGAAGTAGTATATTAAACATGAAGCTTCCTTTCTTTTCTATTGCTGATATAATTGAAAATTCTTCTAATTTATTATCTATCATCTTATCCCATACATGCCCTTTTATTCTATTGCTATTATTAAATAAGCATATTCTAGCCTTTGAACTATTGAAAATAGAATATCCATACTTATTAAATAGTCTATTCTTCAATTCATCTTCTGTAATTATCTTATCTTGTTTAGGCATCTCTATATTATCATCTTCTTTTAAATTATACCAATTTTCAGGTTTTGAATTGTTAGTGTTAAGGAAAATTTTAAAAATTTAATTTCGAGCGTTAAGAGTGTTAGTGAAATTTTTTCCGAGCGTTAAGAGTGTTAGTGAAA
>CAZADN010000278.1:0-2504 GCA_964483895.1 uncultured Legionellaceae bacterium | reverse complement strand
GAATATTATTTGGCTTATACAACGCTTTTGCTATTCCACCCACGCGCCAAGTTGTATATTTATGAAGAGGCTCTTGACTCAGTAACTCACCACTAAATCTGTTATCCATAACAAATTATCCTTGCATAAGATTAGAAGCCATTTGCCCAACACTTCCTGCGCCTTGGAGTAAAATTACATCACCATCTTTAACTACTTTATCAAGCTTATCCACCAAAGTTTTTTCACAAATCAACTCAGCCTTATTAGCTAAAGAATTAAGTTTAGTAATTAAATGTTGACTAGCTACACCTTCTATTGGTTGTTCGCCAGCTGAATATATATCCAAAAGCAATAATTGGTCTCCCATTTTTAATACTTCAACAAAGTCTGCAAATAAATCTCGAGTCCTGGTATATCGATGTGGTTGAAATACATGAATTAAACGACGTGTTGGCCAAGCGGCTCGAAATGCCTCAATTGTAGCTTTAATTTCTTGTGGATGATGGCCATAATCATCAATAACCATAGCTTTACCACTTTTAAACTTGCGTTCGCCTAACATTTGAAAACGGCGACCAACTCCTGCAAAACTTGCTAAACCAGAAACTATTGATTCATCCGCAACTCCAAGTTCGGTCGCAATAGCGATTGCTGCTAAAGAATTTAAGACATTATGTCTACCCGGCCAATTAAGCTTAATATGCAAAGGTTTATGAGGTTTTGGTCTTTTAACAGTAAAAGTACTTAATATACCATTTTGCGACCAATCAATAGCTTGAAAATTAGCCTCTTCGCTAAATCCATATGTAGAAATTGGGCGTTGAATATTCGATATAATCCCGCGAATTTCAGGATCGTCTATGCATAAAACTGCAAGTCCATAAAAAGGTAGATGATGTAAAAATTCGATAAACGTATTACGAAGCTTTTGGACATTACCTTGATAAGTATCCATATGATCTTTATCAATATTAGTCACAACAGCCATCATTGGTTTTAAAAATAAAAAGGATGCATCACTTTCATCGGCTTCAACAACACAATAAGCTGATGTTCCAAGTTTAGCGTTTGTACCACTACTATTTACTTTACCACCCACAACATAACTTGGGTCTAATCCGCCTTCGGTTAATAAATGCGCAACTATACTTGTAGTAGTAGTTTTACCATGAGTACCAGCAATCGCAATACCATGCCTAAACCGCATCAACTCAGCAAGCATTGCAGCACGCGGTAAAATAGGGATATTTTTTTTCTTAGCTGCAACTATCTCAACATTATCATCACTAATTGCGGTTGACTGTACAATAACATCAGCATTTTCAATATTCAGAGCATTATGACCAACTTGCACACTAATTCCAAACTTACGCAACTGCTTAACAATATTACTTTCACTAACATCTGAACCAGATATGCAATATCCCTCGTTATGTAGCATTTCGGCGATTCCACACATTCCTGCGCCACCAATTCCAACGAAATGAATATTCTTAACTCTTCCCATTCTAGGAGAATGAAATATTTCTTGTTGTTTTAAATTCATTTTCATTTAATTTGTCCTCTTTTAGAAAATTTGGGGATTTTAAGAAGTTATTTCACCCAAAATGACAATATATTAACTAACTGCGTATGATAAGTCTTCTTATAATATTTAGCAATAAAATAAGCATAAAGCAAAAATTTTATTTGAAATAATTAGAGATAGATATAAATTTAGTTACTAAACCCTAAAATTTTCCAGCGATTTTCATGATCTATACGTAGAATCATAGCAATAGCTATGCAATTGATGACTAAACTTGCTCCTCCGTAACTTAAAAAAGGCAAAGTTAGTCCTTTTGTTGGTAATAATCCAGCATTAACACCCATGTTTACTAATGCTTGTAATCCTAACCAAAATGTTAAACCATATGCTGTATAAGCGGCGAAAATACGCTTTTGCGTGCTTGCTGCGTAACCTATCATAAATCCACGAAAAATCAATATGCCATATAAGATTAATACTACTATTATTCCTAATAAACCAAGTTCTTCAGCAAGTACTGCAAATAAAAAATCCGTGTGTGATTCTGGTAAATAAAACATTTTTTGTACGCTATCACCTAAACCAACCCCTGACCACCCACCTTGCCCGAATGCAATTAACGACTGAGTTAATTGATAACCACTATTAAACTGATCTGCCCAAGGATTTAAAAAGGCTGTTAATCGCGCCATACGATATGGTGAAGAAATTGCTAACAAAATTAAACTTATTATTACAATAATTGCCAAAATTAAGTAATATCTTAATTTAACTCCTATCATAAATAACATAGCCATAACCGTACTTGTAATTACTACAGAAGCTCCAAAGTCTGGCTCTAACAATAACAAAAACACTACTATACTTAAAACTAACATGGGCTTCATGAACCCTAAAACACTTTCTCTAACTGAGTTTTCTTGACGAACAATATATCCCGCAACATAAATTATCATACACAATTTAGTTAATTCAGATACTTGAATTCCGATTG
>CAZADN010000277.1:0-2526 GCA_964483895.1 uncultured Legionellaceae bacterium | reverse complement strand
AATATACTTACTCTCAAAAGATATAAAACAAATTGTAGAAAGACCTATTCGTGGTAATAAAATTCATTTATTCCCATCATTTTTAGGTCAGGCTGACTATCTTGAATTTACCCGCGGAGGTAATGTTAACCCACACGCATTAGACAATAGAAGTACTTTAATAAGAGTTGCGTATTTATGCAAAAATCATAATTTAATTAGACGTGTTTGGTCTGAATTAGATACCCCAGATAGAGATAGATACCATGACACATTCATGTTAACTTCACTTAAAAAATGCGAGTTTGCATACGTTGGAATGCATCAAAATGTAATGCCAACTTGGTATCAATATACTCTAAAAAAAGGGAAACAAAATATTACCAGCCCATTACCAATAGCCGTCCAGTTTATTTTTAATCAAGATAAAGTTGGTTCAATAAAATTAAATTTTCCGATAGCTTAAACTTAAAAACGCCAATTGAAAATAGACAAAAAATTTTGTTATACTAAATCGGTCAGGACTTGGATTTACGTCCTTAAGAAATAGGATTTTTTAGGAGAACAGCAATGAATGCTACTAAGTGTACTACCGAGTATGAAGACGATCAAATCCCCTCTGAAAACAATGATACCAAAAATGCAAAACGCCTGGAAACAAGAAGACGCATAGAAGAACTCTTCGAAGAAAAACGCTTAAGAGATGAAATAGAGTTAAACTACTAAAGTAATCCCCGCGAGGGCGGGGACTTCCAATTCACCTTATCTTTTAGTTGACAAATGCTAAAATAATAACTAAGTCCGCTCATGCTGAGGAGGCGCGCTAGCGCCGTCTCGAAGCACGTCTCGAAGCACGTCTCCAAGCATTCACCTAGGCTTTACGATGTTGAAACAACTCCGAAAAAAATGAAGATTTATTTATACCTAATTCTTTAAAAATTTTTTGGACTCTATCCCAGCTATTTTCTTGTTCAATACTTGCAACCACAAGGTCAAAACCCAAATCTTTATCTACAGGCACTCCCCAACCATTTATATAACATAATCCTCTTATTCGTTTCGCTTTAATATGCTGTTTTTTTTCTGCTTCTAACAAAAATGCATGCGCTTCTTTGTATAATTCGTTCATAAAAATAGCATTGCTTTCAGAAGCAAATAATTCATTTTGCTGTAAAGTATCACGTAATTTAGCTTCTTCTAATAATTTTTGTCCCAAAATAAACTGTGCATTAGTATCATCCAGCACTGCAGCTGACCGATAACAAGCTAATGCTTGCTCCCTTGCAAATGGAAATTTCTTTTTACCAACTAATTTTTCATAAACTTTAGCAAGTTTTGTATAAGTTAGTAATTCTTTATTAAGCATTTCAGGATTTGCTTGATTTTGTAATCTTGAAAGCTGCATATTGCGCAATTTTTTTTGCAACCTATTTATTTTATATTGTTTAAGCCAACACATAACTATCCTTTTTATTTATAAGTACTTACGATAAACTTCGATCTCTGCGTTGGAGTTTATCGTAAGTCCTGTTTATATCGAAATTGCCCATTGAAATACCTGTGAGGCAACAAAGACAATAATTATTATTAATATAATTTTAAATACCAGCCACTTAGAATCCTGTTCCTCACCTACATATTTATTTTTTTTTACAGCTTGCAAATTATTATCGGCATAATAATCTTTATAAACCTCACTATCAATTTTATTAGAAATAATATCAGCAATAATAAATAAAAAAATTGAGGTCCCAAAAATTCCTAAAAAAACCAACCAACCTGCCGCTGTACTTTTTAATTGATATGTGGCTTGTAGATAATCTGCAAATATAGAAATTACTACAGGGATATGGTATCGCCAATCAAAAACCAAATTAGGTAAAATATAAAAACTAATGATAAATAATATTAATCCTAATACTAAAGTAATAATTCCAACAATAAAAAATACTTTATTTTGCCCAAAACGATCAGCTTCCATATCCTTATGTCTCTTAGCTAAAAATCATAACCCACATAAATTGAAAATAGCAGAAATGACTTCAAAATGCCAAGTATTCATAATAAGAGATCTATTGTAATTTTAGATAAATTACTTTAATGTTAACTATTTATCGTTCTTCCGAAATTCCGATGTCATGCTCAAATAAATGGCTGCCTACGTTCCGCGACTTGTTCGCGGAATCCACAAATCCATTAAAGTGCTCATGGATCAAGCGGACAAGCCGCGCGACCTAGAACCACGGGAATTACTGAAGACCCCAATTTATTGATTTAATTAGTCATGAGTTTTACTTCTTTAGAAGCACCATCACATAATAGAAAGAATTATTTTACAAAATACGCATATATTATAAGGTGTTGCCTGGCTGGAATATTATTAACCTTAGGCTTTGCACCTTTTCACTTTCCCGGATTAGTAATTATCGGTTTAGCTATTTATTTTTCTGAGCTACAAAATAAATCCTATAAGCAAAAAATTATTAGTGGATTAGATTTTGGACTAAGTTTTCTGTGAGTAGGAGTCTCTAGGGTTTATATATGTAT
>CAZADN010000276.1:0-2580 GCA_964483895.1 uncultured Legionellaceae bacterium | reverse complement strand
GAAAAAGCCCCTTCCGCAAACAACCTACGCATGAAATTAGGAATTCTAAAAGCCAAATAGAACGCATCCATACTAGCTTCAGCACCAAACATTTGCGCCATAATCATATCACGCACAAAACCCATTATTCTGGAAATAAAGGTCATAAGAGCGACTAACGTTGTAGATTTTAATAAGCTTTGCTTTTTCAATTATTATATCTCTTTTGGGTAAACTGAGTTACATTACAGAGCCGCGACCGTTAGGGAGCGGAGATTTAATTTTAGAATTAAACTGCCCCACTCCCCAAAGGTCGCGGCTCGGCACACTATTTGGTATTATAGTAATACATTTATCTTGACAAAGAAATTAAAATTCGGCATGATACCGCATAATAAAATGTTACACGTGTTGGAGAGAATAAGTGGCAAATATTAAATCAGCAATTAAACGTGCTCGTCAAAACGAAAAGTTGAGACAACATAATGCTAGCGCGCGTTCTAAATTGCGTACATTCGTTAAAAAAGTATTAAAAGCTGTAATGGCTGGTGACTTAAATGCTGCAAATGAAGCATATGCTTCTGCACAACCAGTTATTGATAAAGCTGCAAACAAAGGCATTATTCACAAAAACAAAGCTGCTAGAATTAAAAGCAGACTAGTTGCACGTGTTAAGTCAATAGCAGCCTAGTTTTTCATCGCTCTAAGTCTAAAACTCGAGTTAATACTAGTTATTAACTCGAGTTTTTATTTGTGATATGGGGATATTAAATGGAAGAAATATTGTATGAAGTTAATGGACAAGACAACTTAAACTTTGATTCCATTAATAAATCTAACATACTAACCTCTTTAGAAGAAGGTAAAGTAATATTTTTTCCTAACTTCTGTTTATCTCCAAATGAAAACGAAAAAGCATTATTAGTTGAAAGTATCTTAGATAAGAATTCCAAAAATATAAGTTACGACTACTCTAAGGCAAAAATTGCCGGCGTTGCAAAATCTAGCCATTTAATTACAAATATGCAGCAGTTTATGCATAAGTATGCGTTATTTTCTAAACATCTAATCGATAATATTTTACCGCATTATTCCAATAACCTAATCTGGGGACGCACGAGCTTTCGCCCTGCAGAAATTAAGGGTCGTAAAACTTCTAAACGTAAAGATGACACAAGAGTTCATATTGATGCATTCCCAGCAACACCTGTTGCTGGCAAAAGGATATTAAGAGTTTTCTGTAATATTAATCCTTATGGAGCTCCTAGAGTTTGGCATGTTGGTGAGCCTTTTAATGATTTAATTGATAAATTTAAAAATAAAATACCAGAATATAGTAACTTTAAAGCAAATTTATTAAACCTTATTAAGGTTACAAAGGCAAAACGCACAGCATATGATCATTGCATGTTAAATCTACATGATAAAATGAAGTTAGATGACAATTATCAAGATAAACTTGATAAAAAACTTATCAAATTTCCTGCAAATAGCACTTGGATTGTTTATACCGATCAAGTTTCGCACGCAGCTTTAAGCGGACAATTTCTTTTTGAGCAAACCTTCTATTTAACGCCAGATAATATGTATAACTCTAGTTTAGCACCAGTTAATTATTTGAAAGGACATGGTCTAGTTTAGGGCGCGTTGATAATTGCTCCCTAGTTTTTATTGTAATTATTCATTAAATTTTCTTCGAACGCAGGTTGATAACTTTGGGTTATTCTTACTACATCTTAAGTCGTGAACCGTATAAACTTCTGGATAAATGATGCCCCGATAAGCTCTCAGTTAATTCTGGATTTCTTCATTATTTATTTTTATTGTATCAGCATTTTTTTTCATATTCATGAGTTATCCTTTTAAAATATAAGGTAACTCCCCAGCACGTCATCCCGAACGAAGTGAGGGATCTCCCGAATGTGGCACGTATTAAAATAAGATTACTGCGCAATTTGCTCGTATTCGCGGATTTTGAGCACGATGCGTAAGCAAGGATTGAATATTATCAGTTCCATACAATCTATTTTTTCTGATACTATCCCTGTGTTATCAGGAATTTGAAATAACGCCACACTGTCAAACTGAATAAGGAATGCATATGCACAGGGAGTCCTACGTTTATCTTTTATCTAACAAGCACAATAATGTTTTGTATGCTGGTGTGACAAATGATTTAATACGCCGCGTTTATGAGCACAAAAGCAAACTGGTGGCTGGATTCACACAAAAATACAATGTGAATCGATTGGTATACTACGAAGCTTGTCCTGATATTGTCACAGCTATTGCACGAGAAAAACAAATTAAGGGATGGTCACGCAAAAAGAAAAATGAACTGGTTAATACATTGAATCCAGCTTGGAATGATTTATATCCCAGTTTATGCTAAAAATCGTGCCACATTCAGGAGATCCCTCACTTCGTTCGGGATGACGTGCTGGGGAGTTACAATATAAGTTACTCGTTCAAATGATATTATCAACGGTTCGCATTATTGTGCATATTGATCTAGTAAGAGCCATATATTATAATTTTGCAAAATACTTACACAGGAAGATTATGAAAAATAAATTCAATCAAGTAGTTAAAAAATTAATT
>CAZADN010000275.1:0-2582 GCA_964483895.1 uncultured Legionellaceae bacterium | reverse complement strand
ATTATACTGGTTGTTGGTCTATTTTAAAATGTGTACTTGGGTTTACGCTTACACGGCAGGTATACAATAAATAGAGATATTTTAACAATAACGGATGATAAAGGTGTTCAGTCAAGGTATATGAAGGTAAAATAAACGGAGGTTACTATGGGAATACTTGATAATCTGGGAAAAAAGGTATCACAAGTGAAGAACGAAACAATCAGCAGAACAAAAGAGTTTGCCGAATCGGTCAAGCTGAATGCATTAATATCAGATGAAGAAAAACTGCAAAATGAGCTTTATATTGAGATCGGCAAAAAGTATTATTCAATCAATAAGAGCAATGAAGACATTACTTTTAAGCAATACTTCGAAAAATTATCTTCGTCCATATCAAGAGTTGAGAGTTATAGTCGTGAACTGACTGACTTGAAGGTTTCGAAGAAATGCCTCA
Organism: uncultured Legionellaceae bacterium; assembly: GCA_964483895.1. Classification (GTDB taxonomy): domain Bacteria; phylum Pseudomonadota; class Gammaproteobacteria; order Legionellales; family Legionellaceae; genus 2-12-FULL-35-11. The sequence goes on along the minus strand of CAZADN010000275.1, from coordinate 2,146 downwards.
AATGTGGTGCTGATATTGTTAACAATGCGGCGTTCTGTGGCTCGTGTGGTGCCAAGTATAGCGAAGATGATGTAGACAACAAGAAATGTACTTACTGTAATGCCGCTTTGCAACAGGATGCCACGTTTTGTACAGAATGCGGTAAAAAAATTGACGGGGAGACGATATAGATGTATTGCCCGAAATGTGGTAGTAAAAATCCAAACAATTCAAAGTTTTGCAAGAAATGTGGCACACCTCAGTCATCACAGCCAATATCAAATAATTCTCATAGGTCAGTTATCATTGGAGTAATAGTTTTTGCTTGTATAGTTGGTGTTATTACAGTAAATTTAATAACAGGAAAGCGTGAAGTCTCAAGAAAAATGGTTGCTGTGGAAAGACCCAGAACAACAACAACTCCTCACACAACTCAGACTCCAAGCACTTCACCCGGAATAATGCAGAAGGTTGAATTAGTTCCATCTTATTATATAAATTCTTCAAATAAGAGTTCACCGAAACCAACTAACACTCCTGACAAGTTTATTATAAAAACGTTACCGGGCAGATGGAAATATATTGGACAGTTCTCGGAAGGATTGTGTCCCGTTCAGGATATCAGCAACGGTCTCTGGGGTTATGTAGATGCGAGCAGTAAATATGTTATTAATCCGCAATACTATATGGCATATCCATTTAGCGAGGGTCTGGCGGCTGTGCAAAATGCAAACGGTACATATGACATTATAGACAAAAACAATACAATTAAATTAAAAACTGATTTTACTGATATACGCGATAGATACACAGATTTTACGTATGGTGATGTTGTAAACCATAGAGGGTTTAGAGATGGATATCTGCTGGGGACGGGTAGTAATACTGCAAAGTTGATTAATAAAGACGGAAAACCTGTTGATGATAATATTTCGATTTCTCAAAGGGATATTATAATAGATGGCAACATGAAACTATATGAATCATATTCATCTCGGTATATATGTGACGAATTATACAATAAATTAGCAGAGTTTACTAATTCTACCAGAAATAAATATTACAACTCTACATATGCCGTTGGTTATTCTGTAGGAAAGAATAAAAATTTATCGCTGTTCAATATCAAAGGGGAGATAGTTTATGACCTTAGTGGTTTAATAAGTAATCCGAACGCAACTTATGATATTTCAATGACTGATGACTATATTATAGTAAAACGAAATATAGGTAATGTTACTATATCAGCCCTTTATAATTTTAAAGGGGAGCTTGTTTTTGACTATAAATATAAGGAAATCTATCCAATAAATACAAACATATATCTGGTCTGTGATAATGGCAATAACAACTATGTTATTGATAGTGCAGACAATGTATTGGTTAGCAATATATATAGTTTTTTCAGCTCGCCCGTTGGTTTTTCACATCCGGAAGGTATGAACGGATTCCTTGACGACATAAGGTACATTGACGCTGTAAAAAATACCGGACTATTACAATTTACATCAAAAGACAAAACGGTTAAGATTTTCAATATACAAGACAAAAGTGTATTAACTCTTAAAGAGCTTGGAACTGCAGAAAATTATTCAGAATTTCTACAGGCACCAAAGTACTTTTTTAATGAGGTATATTGGTCGTGGGATATCTTTAGTGATTATCCGTATTATTCAAAACCTTTTGTACAAATATGGAGTATTGATGGCGCTGTTCAAAAGCTTATTGCATGCTACTATCTATATGCCGGTAGCCAATACGATATAAGCGGTGACTTCAAAGGCTCTGTTTATGGGCTTTTAGATATTAAGCCATTCTTTGAATATGGGATTTTTCCTACAAAAACAAATACAGGAATTGCTTTTAACAAGTTAGAAAAAAATCAATGAATATATTTATAAAAGCAGACAGCACTAATGCCAGCCGCCAATCGTATAAAGCCTCAGCTTGCGTTGGGTTGCTCTCCAGCATTGCCATGTTTAGCTGTATTAATAGTATTAACAAATATTTGGAGGATTGTTCCATTTACACTAAAGAATGTTCAGTAGACCACTCAACAAAAAACCAAAGGGGAAGGCCCCCATAAGAGTTCCTTCCCCCACCCGTTTTCTACTACATCAACATCTCGGCATGTCTACTAATCATATCCTTAACATTCTCATCCCGA
>CAZADN010000274.1:0-2583 GCA_964483895.1 uncultured Legionellaceae bacterium | reverse complement strand
AGGCAATAGTATTTTTACCACCAGGCGTTGTGACGGACATCATAGCTAATAAATTTAATCCATTTAAAATATTATAAGAAAGAGAAGGATTAATTGTTGGCATTGTTACAGCACCATTACCTAAATAAGATCTACCGCCAATATTATATATTGATGGCATTATCTCGTTAAAAATTACTCTAGGTTGAATATATCCTTGACCTGGACCAGAACCTCTAATTTCTGATAGTTTCTTTTTGATATAGTCTTGCAGATTTATAGCTACTTGTCCTTTAAATGATGATGGTTGCGAAACGTAAAAAGAATAGTCAACTGATGCTAACCATTTATCGGTAAAAGAGTAAGATGCGCCAATAAGAAAATTTAAAGAACTTCCTGGGGTAATTTCTCCAACTGTGGTTGGAGACCCACCAAATGAGCTTAAACCTTGTATTCTTGTTTTAAAAGCGTAAGTTAACCCTGAGTTTGAATATATAGTTAAAGCATGTTCTGCATTTAGTTGGAAAGTATGACTAAAAGAAAATCCTATAGATGGTTGATAACTGCCACCACCAGTTGCATTAGTTGTATTATAACTAGGATCGAGGTTAGTAAATGTTCCGGTTGGAACGAGTAGAGAGTATTCTATTCTTAGGAATGTGTCTGGGTTTGTTAGTTCGGTAATGTTGTAGCCAAGTGTAAATGAAGTATCGCCAAGATGATCGAATTTCTTCAATGAGCTTTTGTTTTGCGAGTAGTTTACATTAACTAGAAAATCGAATAGGTCAGTTAAACCGTAATTTATAGTTAGATTTAAAGAATTAGTAAAGTACATCGGGGTAGGAACATACACATGATTGTTAGTATAAGTTCCATATCCATTTAACTGTGAGCCACTAAGAGCAGAGCTTATCCAACCAGATGGTAGGCTTACTTGATCATTAACTAATAAAGGCACAATTGCGATTCTAGGGATAGCCCCTAGTGCGCAGTTAAAGTTCAGTAGCATTAATATTGCAATTATTTTTAATTTTTTAACCATTATAAAATTATTATTTTTATTGTAATGGTCTAATATAACTTAATTTATTGCTTTTGAGGATATAATTTTAGAAAATTGCAATTGTTTGAGTGCTATTTTATCATGCTGTTAATTGACATGAATTAATTAGGGAGATTTAAATGTTATTACAAAGGGATTCTTCATGTTTATTACTTATTGATGTACAGGAAAAACTCACTCCATTAGTTATGAATTCGGAAGAATTAATAACTAATTGTAAATGGTTGATGAATATTGCAAGTGAGCTTGATGTACCATTGCTTGTGAGTGAGCAATATAGTAAAGGTCTTGGTAAAACTGTTGAGCCATTGCGTAGCCTTATGCCTGGAGATGTCGATATTGATAAATTACATTTCTCTTGTTATAGAGATGCTAATTTTTTGAAAACTTGGGGTAGGTTAAATAAAAAGCAAGCAATCATTGCGGGGATTGAAACGCATGTTTGTGTGTTACAAACGGCTTTGGATCTGTTAAGAGTTGGAATAGATGTGTATGTGGTTGTTGATGCTGTTAGTAGTAGACATCAACTTGATAATCAATATGGTCTAGAAAGAATGCGCGCAGAAGGTGTGCAACTTGTGACGCGGGAAATGGTATTTTTTGAATGGATGGAACAAGCTGGAACTTCGGTTTTTAAGGCTTTAAGTAGAGCTTTTTTATAGGAGTATAGTTGAATGGATTTCAAGAATGTTATTGCTGTAATTACTGGCGGTGCTTCCGGTATGGGGCTTGCTTGTGCTGATAAATTTAGCGAACATGGTATTAAAGTTGTTATTTGGGATAAACAAGTTGGTAAACATCAGTCATTTGTATGTGATGTTAGTTCTGAAGAGTCTGTTCAACAAGCCATGCAGGCAACAATTGAGCAGGTTGGAGCGCCACGTATTTGTATTAATTGCGCTGGAATAGCACCTGCGAAGCGCATGGTTGGTAAAAATGGCCCAATGCCTTTGGATGATTTTAAAAAGGTTATAGATATTAATTTGATTGGGACATTTAATGTAATGCGTCTGGTTACCGCTGCAATGTTAACATTACCAGTGGCTAATGATGATAATGAGCGTGGGGTAATTATAAATACTGCGTCTGTTGCTGCATACGAGGGGCAAATTGGTCAGTTAGCTTATAGTGCTTCTAAAGGCGGAATAGTCAGTATGACTTTGCCTGCCGCGCGTGAGTTGGCGCAACATGGAATTCGTGTAAACACTATTGCTCCAGGAATAATTGCAACACCTTTATTGCTGAATATGCCGCAGGAAGTACAAGATAGTTTAAAAGCTACGTCGATTTTTCCAAAGCGCTTGGGATTGCCTAAAGAATTTGCTGCATTAGCTTTGCATATTATTGAAAATGCATTTATAAATGGCGAGGTGATTCGTTTGGATGGGGCATTACGTATGCAGCCTAGTTAATCCACGGCAATCTCTGGCATAATCTCATTTGAAAATTCTAATATTTTCTTGGCGATGCTTAAAGGATTGATATGATAAGAGTTGTTTTTTATTGCTTCTTTGATTATATCTACTTTAATTTTGTCTAAG
>CAZADN010000273.1:0-2590 GCA_964483895.1 uncultured Legionellaceae bacterium | reverse complement strand
CTTTTCTCATCTAACTCACCATTTACAGAAAGTGAAGCGACTGAAATTTGGAAAAATATCTCCATGGCAACTATGCGACTAGCAAGTGGTCAAGTTCGTTCGGTTTTAGGACAAGTTAATCCAAGAAGTATTTATTCCCAAGAAATTCAAGAGTTGTTAAATAATGAAAGAGTACTAGGTTTGGAACCGTTATACATCAAGCCTAAATATATATTTGGAAAATAGGAGTATTTATGTTTACTTGGTTAAATAAACAAGGTGTCCAGAGTGATAAAGGTTTCATTGTTCAACGGATTGCCCGATTTGAAGTTGAGTATAAAGAAGGTCATAAAAAGATATCTATTTATGTTGAACCTGGCTATTCAGCAGGGAAAAATTGTCTAATTGTACAGTCAGATGCGTTTTGTAAATGGGATGATGGAACGCCTATTTCAGAATCAAAGCAAAAAGAGATTTTAAAAAATTTTAAAGATGCCCATGAATTTAAGGGAATGGGAGTTGAGGTTTGGAATCCGTGATCGTTCATATGAATTTTATTAACAGACTTGGACCAACAATGGGAATCGCAGTTAATTAACGATGCAGAATTTACCGCGAATGCACAGTTACCTTCAGTAACATTTGATGTTAATAATTCGTATGTATCACAACAACTCGGACAACGTGTTGGCGAAGAAGTCAGTCATTTTTATCATCCAACACCACCGCCAAGAAATCCCAGTGGATTTTGGCAGCGCGTAGAACAGCGGTATAAAAATGAGTTCGAACGTCAAGCTTTAATAGCCGAAGGACGAGCGGCAGCGAATAGTGAAGTGATGCGTGAAAGTTTAGGACATGCACCAGCTAATCAACAACACTATCTGGATTTAGGTTATACAGACAGTGTTGCTCAGTATGGAGCAGGCTGGATAGGAATGGCGGAAGTTCCCGCTGCTAAATCTATTCAACTAGGAAAGCAAGCAACAAGATTGCTGGTTGACAATAAATGGGGATTTTTTGGGCATAGTGGTACAGAGAGTTCGGTAGCTAATAATTCAGTTAATCACATAAGTGCGCTACGATTACAAAAACAATTAGCTCAAGAGGAAGTTTCGGCTATATTTAATTCAAAAGGTGAATTAAGCCAAGCTGCTATCGAGAATTCACGTCGAATGCCTTTGAAAATTAATAATACTGAGTTGAAACAAATTTTATCTGAACATCCTGGTAATTTAGCGGATGGGGGTAAATACGAAACTACACCGATTCACACGGATGCTGGATTGGCGCGCATGCATTTTTATCATAATCCTGTGACGGGAGATCTTTATTACGGTATGGATTATAAAGCAGTTTTTGATCATCAAGGCACATGGAATTTAGGACTTAATCCAAATTTCAATTATGAACCACCACGGTTTAATCCATAGTTAAGGAAAAATATGAAAGTAAAATGTACCAAAATTATTAATGAACATACTCAGAAAGAGCAAGAAACCAGCCCATGGCTAACAATGGGTAAAGAGTATGTTGTGTTGGCAATAGAGATTTATTCAACAAAAAATTTATATTTAATAGTTGATGACACTAGTAATAAAGCCCCTGGTTTGCACGATGCTAAACAATTTGAAGTTTTATCACATAAAGTCCCAAGTAATTGGGTTATTAATCCTGGTAGTTTAGAAATACTCACTATTTCTCCAGAAGATTGGCAAAAGTCTACATTTTGGGATGAATGTTACGATGGCAATCCATTAGCCCTCGAAATCTACAAACGTGAAGCCAGGATTATTTATGAAGAAGAAGGTGAGTTATAGAGGAAATATTTTTTAATCATTGTTACAAGGTTATCAATATTAAAATAAGGAGAAACAAAATGACGGCACTTAAAGCTATTCTATTTTATCCAATGCTATTTGTAAGAAAACCCTTTATGCTTTTAAGTAAATTCATTGGGATTTTATTGACATTTGTGTTTAGTGTAGCAACTATGTTAGGTGCTTTGCCATGGACTGCACGATTGCTGATGCTTGGCCTGGCTTTCGCCTTATTTTTATTGCGTCACTTTTATGATGTCATTTTATTAAATTTAAATCCTACAAATGTAGGTTTATCACTTGAGCAATAAAATATCATTAATTAGAAAGTCATCTTATATATTTTTTAAAACAATGATTTAATTTATAGTAAATTAATAGTAATATCTGCAGGTTCGTAATTTTAAAAAACAATAAAAAAGGATCTTAATCATGAAGAAAAAAATAATTAGTTTGTTGGCCTGTGGATTATTACTTTCGGCTTGCGCAGGAAGAACGCCAAATCCAGTTCCTTTACATCAACCCGGAGATGAAAGTCTGTAATGCATTAAAACTCGAATTAATGAATAATCAAACTAAGATTACTAATCTTATTCCAACAAAATAAAATGGGAAAGAATATCGCTCTTGGCGTTGCCGGTGCGTTTATTATTGTTCCTTGGTTCTTTATGGATTTCTCTGATGCTGAGCGCGTCGAAATCCAATCTTATCAACTCCGTGATAATTGGTTGCGTACACTCTATACCAAGAAAAAATGTGGTGCTTTACCTCCGGCTATTAGATTTCAAGATTAA
>CAZADN010000272.1:0-2593 GCA_964483895.1 uncultured Legionellaceae bacterium | reverse complement strand
GTATTCTCTTGCTAATATCCAATTTTCATTTTTAAATTTGATAACAATTTTTGGTATATTGCTAACTATATTTAAAAATTCTTTTTTAGTTAAATATTCAGGAATTTTATCTGTTCCAATTACAAAACCTTGATATTCAATTTTTCTATTATTTTGGGGGAACTCAGTTTTTGCTAAACTATAAAATAAATAAGTACTTGGAAGGGAATTTAAGTAATTTCGACCATCAGTTATAACTTGCTGGTTGATTTTAATGGGATTTTTAGTATTTAATATTTTATTAAGTAATGAAACTTTTTTTGAGATTTGTTGTTTTGAATATTTTGTATGCCAGTTTTTAGTATACCAATCAACAATTTCTTGAGAATTAGTATGCGACTTATCCCCAAACATTATATAAATTTTTAAAGCAGTATATTTATCTATTATATTGAGATTTGGATCTGCGATTGCTGTTTCAAGCTCGGTTAGTAATTGAGGAGTAAAATCAACTTTTAATTTATGATTGATATTATTTTTTAAAGATAATTTTAATTTTTGAATGCTAATATTATTTGCGGTAATGTTATTAAGGTTTTTATATGCTTGCGTTAGGTGGAAAGCGGCAAGATCTTTTTTGTTATTATCTTTCCCTAGTGTTTCATAGGCAATTAACTCTTTGCTTACTTTATCTAGTGCTTTGGTAGATTGTAGATAGTTTGTTATAACAAAAATAATGCTAATCGCAGCGAAGCTTGTAATTGCACCAATGGTTGCTTTATAACTAATACTTAGTTGCGGAATAATTTCTTGAGTTTGTTTTTGAAATTCTATTAGTGCACCATCGATAAAGTAAGCGCGGTGATTTTTAGCATTTTGATATCTGTCTTGTAGAGTTAATGCAAATTCTTGTTTAATTTTAGTATTTAATCTATCAATACTTGCTCCACCTTGTGCGCTACTAGTAAAGTAAAGTGCAATTAGTGAAAATTTATTATATGGAACTTGTTTGATAATTGAAAGAATCGTACTGCGTAAGCTTGCAATTTGTAGTGGAAATTCACGAATTAAAGTTCTTTTTACGTTAGAGCGTATAGCGTGAACTTTAGTGATAACTTGTTGGCTCAATATTTCAATGAAATTTTCAAATTGTTTATTAAAATTTGTAGGTTTTTGTTTACTTTCATCGATTTTACCTAAAGAAAATCCAAGTGCCTGTTGGGTATCATGTTTGTGTTCGTTTTGGAAAAAATCACAAAAACCTGCCAATAGATCAAGCTTGGTAAACACAATACCAAACTTAATTGGCGTGGTAAGATTCTTTGCGAGTTTACTAAGATAAGTACCATGTTCTGTAATGTTAAATATTAACTCTTTTGAATTTGTTGTTAATAAATTATTAACATCTATGCAATAAATTATACCGCTAATTTTAAGGTTATAGTTAGCGAGATTTATTTTTTTAAATACAGTTAAAATAGAGTAGTTATGAGTTTTTAACCAAGTTTCAGATAAATTGAGAATTATTCCATGCTGATTATAAAAAATTAAAGAGTTATCATCTTTTACGGTTTGTATTGTTAAGCTGCTTTGTTTAAGTAAAGAACTAGTACCTTGTTGCTCTTTACCAGTTAATATTAATAACGATAACGAATTGGATTGTTGTTTTAATTTATTTGTGATTTTTTTTAATTCATCAGTTATATCTTTTAGCGTAATATCCATCAATCTTCCGTTATGTCATGTTGACTGGTGTTATGTAAAATATTTTTTGCTTGATGCTCAAGTAATTCATTACTTCCAATATAGATTATCGAGAGAATACATAAAAAGAAAGTGGATAAGTAGATAATTAGCTTAAAACCACGCTCTTTTGTGTGAATAGTAGGGTTTTCATTGAATAATTTATGATTCTTATATACTCTATTTTGGGTTATTAATTGATGTAATTCGTCTATAAGATTATCAAGCGCCTGTCTGCCACCGGCTTCAGTATGAAAGTGGCCTTCAAAGCCTGTGATTAGACAATAATATGCAAGTTCTATTAAATCTAAATATTGTGCAGGATGCTCTCTTAAAACATCAATAATTTTAAAAAATTGAATTTCAGGGCCTACTCCGTCGGCAGATAGCGGGGTGAATGCTTTAAAGTCAACATTTTGCTTGAAAAGGCGTAGATAGTTTTTTCCAAGTAGCTCGTCTATGGTCGCATATAATAGATAATGAGAGATAGCTATATAATCTTTACTATATTCTTCGTTGGTAAGTCTACTGTTAAAAGCGTAAAGTTCATGTTCAATATTTTCTCGAGCCTGTTTTATATCCGGGAGAGTTGGGCTTACACATAATCTTTCTAAGAGTGATAAAAGAGGGCTTGCAGCTGCTAGAAGAATATTGGTGGTTGAATTGGTCGCGAAAAGTTTTGAACGGAAGTACCCTTGAGGAATTTCGGTTAGGCAAGTATTGGTAAGAATGCGTGCAACCTCTTGGGTAGACATTTTGAGACTCCAGTGTTTTCTTGATATGCATTTTCCGCTTCCTTACGGTCGCGGCTCTGATTTGTATCCGAGCCGCGACCGTAAGGAAGCGGAAATAACTTTAACTAGTTTATAAT
>CAZADN010000271.1:0-2596 GCA_964483895.1 uncultured Legionellaceae bacterium | reverse complement strand
AAGCCTTTTGTATTGCAAAAATTTTTTGACATCTTTAAATTTTCAAGCGTATAATAATATTGTAATAGGTAAACCCATTTACGCAACATCGTTATTTGAAATGCTCATAGAACGTAAGCATTAAATAAAAAAAGTTCACTGAGAAGACTTGTCATAGAGCGTGACAAAGCTAAACAAAAAAAGCTCACTGAGAAGAAAGCCCCATTTATGGGGCTTCTTGAATTTATAGAGGTGTTTATGAAGTTTGTATTTCTCACCAAAGATTTTTACGAGGACTATAAAAACTGTTTTGAGATTGAAATAAAAGAAAATCGTCATTATATTCAAGTATGCATTAGCATTGATAAATTTCTGTTTGCTGTACTCTTACGATCAAACATCAATCACAAGTATGTCTTGTGAACTGATAAATCAAATAAATGCAGCATAGTCTTCACTAAGTCTGTTTTAATATTGGACGCCTACAGATATATTGATACCGTAAACAAGCCACATATCCGACCAAATTAATTTGACAGTCTCCGCGGCAAGGAGCATATAGCAAGCTTAAGGCTTTTGAAGTACATGAAGGATTACAAAAAAGCTAAACTAAATTTACATATCGAAGCAAATAAAAGGCTTTGTGCGTTTTCAACGCTCCAATTCTTTGAAGAATATATAAATATAATAGCTGAGCTTCCACACGGCGATGATTAGAAGCTTCTTGGTACTGGAGTTGATAGTTAATTCTTGCTGTGAGATACGGCTTTAGAACAAAAATTTATGTATAGTGGTGACATTGTTCATATTTTATAAATATATAACCGTTGAAGTGTATTTTGAATGTTGAGAAAATGTCAGCAAATACGGAAAGAAGGCTTCCGATTAGGTTCGGGAGCCTTTTTTTGTTTTGATGGTAGTATTTATGTTTACAATTTTTTTATTATTCTTTAGGAATGAATGTTTATAACTTTCAGTTGAATTTTTTGCGTATAAAATATATAATTTTGTCAGATAAGTTGATATGTTAAATGCTGGTAATAGCAATAATGGGGAGTTCAATTATCAAGCTAATCAAAAACTATATGAAAGAGGGTTAATTAGCATGGCAAAAAAAAGAGTAGATCAGGTTTTTGGCGTCTCTAATACTATATTGCATGATTCATATGTTGACAGGGGTGCTCTAGATGAAGAAATAAAAACCCTTTTAAATAGAAGCACGCATATTGCATTAAGAGGTGAATCAAAATGTGGAAAGTCTTGGTTGAGACAAAAAAATATAAAAAATGGTTTAGTCGTGCAATGTAGGTTAAAAAATAGTATAAACGATATATATGCAAATGCACTCAATCAACTTGGTATCGAAATAATAACAGAAAGAAGTACAAGTGATTCCATTTCTTCTAAAGTAAAGGCGCTTGGTGAGTTGGGGTTGAATTTATTAGCCAAAATTGGATTTGAAGTTGAAGTTCAATCAAATGTAAACCATCAAGAAAAATTAATACCTGTTGGAAATAACATAGATAACTTAAAATTTGTTGCTGATATATTAATTGCTTCAGGGCGAAAACTTGTAATCGAGGATTTTCATTATCTTTCTGTTGAAAGTAGAAAACAGCTTTCATATGATCTAAAAACATTATGGGATTATGGATGTTTTGTTGTAATCATCGGAGTATGGGCTGAACACAATCTTTTATCTTTTATTAACCCAGATTTAACTGGGAGAATAAAAGAAATAACAATATATTGGAAAGAATCAGAATTAGGAAAAGTAATCATAGAAGGTTCAAAAAGTTTAAACATTAACTTTACTGAAAAAATTAAAGAGCAAGTTATAACTGATTGTTTTGGAAATGTTGGCATATTGCAGAATCTTCTTTTGCTAACATTAGATAAAGCTGATATCTATGAAAAATTAAATAAACCAACTAAAGTTGAAGATGAAAATTTTTATAAAGAAGCGGCGAAAGAGTATGCAAATCAACTTAATCCTGTATATCTTACTCTTGCTTCAAGAGTATCAGAAGGCATGTATAAACGCACAGATTCTACAGGCATTTATGCTCATGCAATGAAAGTTATTGTTGAATCAGATGATACTCAACTAATTACAGGTATTAATGCTAAAGAAATTTATGAAATATCTTCCAAACGGCAGTCGCGAATTCAATTGCCAAACCTAAAAAAAATACTAAAAAAATTACAAGAGCTTCAAGTAGATGAAGAAGGACGTGGCTTAGTAATCGCTTATGATGAATTGCATGAGACAGTAAGTCTTGTAGATAGGCAGTTGTTGTTTTATAGAAAGTATCTTAGTGTTAATTGGCCTTGGGATGAAATAATCCAAAGTGCTAATTAGCATTAATAAAACGTTATAAACATTATAATATTTTTGCAACTTAACTGAGCTTCCCATTATGTTTATAATAACCACCCAGCCATAGAATCAAACCCACACCCAACATCAACCACCCCCACCCACCCCAAAAAAAATCGGATACCCATTAAGTATCCGATTTTTCCTTCTTATCATCACCCGGCCAACCCGGTTCCTTCAATCCCAAATCCTTAAAATCAAACCCCTGCAACTCCGTCTCCCCAACTCCCGAAGACT
>CAZADN010000270.1:0-2596 GCA_964483895.1 uncultured Legionellaceae bacterium | reverse complement strand
CATACTATATGCTCCATTGTATAATACGAAGTGAAAAAAGGGGATGAAAATATGAAGATGAAATTGTTAGCTTCTGTTGTTTTAGGAACAGCAATGATTAGTTCGTATGCTGCAGCGGAAGCTTCACTTACAAGTGATCTTGAAAAATTATCGTATAGCATAGGTGTTGATTTAGGGTCAAATATTAAAAAGCAGGGTATTGATATTAATGTACCGGCTTTAGCACAAGGTATTGAAGATTCAATGTCTGGCAAAGCATTAAAAATGACTGATGAACAGATGAAAGAGTCGTTAGTTAAATTTAAAAAAGATTTAATGGCAAAGCGTACAAAACAGTTTGAAGAACAAGCTGATAAAAATAAAGCGAAAGGCGAAGCTTTTCTCAAAGATAATAAATCTAAAAGTGGTGTAGTAGCGTTGCAGAGCGGTTTACAATATAAAATAATTAGCGCAGGCTCTGGTCAAAGACCAAGTAAGCAAGATACTGTAACAGTTGAATATACTGGTCGTTTAATTGATGGCACAGTATTTGATAGTTCTAAAAAAACTGGCAAACCAGCTACTTTTAAATTAGATCAAGTTATTCCTGGCTGGACTGAAGCTTTACAGTTAATGCCAGTTGGTTCTACTTGGGAGATTTATGTTCCTGCAAACCTTGCCTATGGTGAACGTAACATCGGTGGATTAATAGGTCCAAATGAAACATTAATTTTTAATGTGCATCTATTATCAGTAGATAAAACTCCAGATGTGAAAAATTAGTAATATTTTCTTTTGTACGTAGGTTGGGCTGCAAAGCCCAACAAGATAATGGTTCGAGTCAAATCATGTTGGGCTTTGCAGCCCAACCTACGGTTTTAGGATATTTCCGCTTCGTTACGGTTGTGTTTTTTTTTGGTAGTCAACAGGTGATACTATAATATGCTTAAGATTATATTACCGAAAAGAATTATCATTGTATTTATTCTAGGCTTTTCTTCTGGTTTACCATTAGCATTATTAACAAGTACGCTACAAGCTTGGTTTTCTGAAGCAAACATGTCATTGTATGTTACCGGAATGCTTAGTCTTATTGGTATGCCATATTTGTACAGGTTTTTATGGGCGCCTGTTTTAGATAGATATTCATTGTTAAAAAAAATTGGTAAAAGGAGAAGTTGGCTTTTAGCTATGCAAGTTATTTTATGTTTCGGTTTTAATATAATGGCTTGGCTGTCTCCACAAATTTCACCTTTATATATGGGAATTCTTGCTTTTATCCTTGCCAGCGCTTCTGCTACGCAAGATGCGGTAATTGATGCTTATAGAATAGAACTATTGCCTTCAAAAGAATTTGGTTTAGGCGCATCTCTAGCAACATTAGGCTATCGTTTAGCAATGTTAGTTTCTGGTGGTAGTGCTCTTTTAATCGCACAATATGTAAGTTGGTCAGCTACTTATCGAATAATGGGTTCGTTAATGATAATTGGTATATTAACGACTATTTGGAGTGATGAACGAAGACCATTAGAAAAGGATTTACAAAAAGCTAGTAGTTTTAAATCAACCTTTGTAAGTCCCTTTAAAAATCTTATTGGGCGGCGAGGTATAGTTGCTTTTTGTTTATTTGTTATCTTTTATAAATTAGGCGAGGTTTTTACAACCAATATTAGTGGTATTGTGATGCCATTTTTAATTCAAGGCTTGGAGTTCCCATTAGCAACTATTGCTTATATTAATAATATTCTTGGCTTTTTTGCACTTATCGCCGGTGGGTTAGCTGCTGGATTTATTCTTATTAGATATTCATTATTTCGATCTTTACTTGTTTTTGGTCTAATTCAATCTATTACAAATGCACTTTTTGTAGTATTAGCTATGGTTGGAAAAAATACGGTGTTGCTCGCGATAGCTGTAACAAGTGATAATTTTGCAGCTGGTCTTGGCTCTACTGCAATTGTTGCATTGTTTATGCGCTTTGTTAATTGCAAATTTACTGCTACGCAATTTTCTATTTTAGTCGCATTTGCTTCTATCCCACGCGTTTTTTCAGGACCAATAGGCGCATTTTTGCATGCACACTTTGGATGGATAGGGCTTTACCAAATTGCTTTTGCTCTATCTTTTGTTTTTATTCCATTTTTATATATGATTGCTGATTTAGATTGTTTTAGAGTTGAACAAGACTCGGATAATGAGGCCGCTGCCTTGTTGCGGTGAGCTTAGTTTAATTTGCGCCTTATGGATTTTGGCTATTTCCTCAACGATTGCAAGTCCAAGCCCGCTTCCAGGCTTCTTGTTACCTAATGCTCTATAAAATCTTTCAAATACTCTGGATTGTATCTCTTTGGGGATTCCTGGACCGTTGTCTTCGATTTCAAGTATAACATTTTTAGTTTTTTGGTATGTTTTTACCGTGACTTTTCCTCCTTTGCCACAATAATTAATAGCATTTTCTACTAAATTTTTTAATAGTATTCCAATGCTTATTGAATTACCTTGAAATGATGCTATTGAATTTGAGCATAAAAGCTCCAATTCAACTTTGTTTTCAATTGCGATTGGGGCAAGAAGAGTCAGGATTTCTTTACATATTATATTTAAGTCTATTGCCTGC
>CAZADN010000269.1:0-2611 GCA_964483895.1 uncultured Legionellaceae bacterium | reverse complement strand
CAATGCTGTTTGGTAAATTTCAATAATCTCTTTATAAAGATAATCGTCCTCATCAATTTGATGAGAGGGCATATCTTCATTTTCCAATAAACTTCTAATTTTATCAGTTTCACAATATCTCTGTATAATTTCAATTTCTTCAGCAATATGTTCTTCTTCCCACTCAGTACCATCTCTTTCTGTATGAAGTATAGTCCCATCAAAAACAAAACCGTAAAGTTTCTCAAAGCGTTTTTCAAATTGCTCTCCAAGGATAGAGTCTGCAATTTTAATTAAGTTAATACCATTATATTCATCAAGCAAACTGCCTAAAATTAACACATCATGCATAATATCATCATCAATGTTATATTTATAAGCGTTTTTATTGATGTCAGCTAATAATGGAAGTTCAGTTTTGCACAATACATTTATCTCTCCATTGCTAATAGGTGTTAATTCATCAATAAGTGGTAAAAGCTCTCCATCTCTAACAGCAACTGCATCTTCAGAAACTTTTTTGCCCTTAATATAACCGATAATAGCACCACCAACGCCTGTAATAATCCATATAATAATGGCAAGTGTTATCTGTCCTTGAAATGTATTTATATCAAACACTTCTACACCGACCTTTCATGATTTTCGTTAAATGAGCAGCTTACTTTATTGAACAGAATCATCTATTTATCATCTAAATAATCATCTAAAATCATCTAAATTATTTTTTCAAAATCCATTTAGACAATCGCCTATTGCTTGAATCCGTGTCAATAATGCCTGATTTTCGCATTTCTTGAAGCAAATTCTTTACTCTGTCCGCTTTTTGCTTATCATCTAAAACATCGGGCAATTTGCTAAAAAGAAGACGATTTAAATCAGCTCTTGTTGCGCTTTCATATTGCCCTAAATACTTTACAACAAGCTCTTGATAATATTCGCTGTCAAAGCCCTTGTTTTTTATATAGCTACTTTTCTCGTCAACCTTTTCGGCAATTACCGCAGAAACAAAAATGTTTGGATACCGTCCCTCAACAAAGCCCTGCTTTTTGAGCCGGACTGCATCATCTTTTGAAATCATAATGTTCTTTTGCACTCTATCAAGTAAAAACACTTCGTGAAGGCTTAAATCACTGTTACCATAAAGCAAGCGGACATAATTTTCATTCAATACTTTGCCGTAAATCAAAACAGAAACTTTGTTAGAATCGTCTAAGATATACTCAGGCAAAGGAAAATATTTTTCTTTTTGAATCTTAAATATCCTGCGTATGCCAAAAGTAGCAGTATCAATCATATTAAACTCACGCATAGCATCGGCGAGTAAACTGTTGCGATAATATGGCGGTGAGTAGCTTGGCTCTAAAACCGGCTCTATTCTTTCCGGCAAAAATTTCCCAAAGTTCGTAACCTTTAGCCTGTTATCCTCAAACTCATCAACATATATCCGACTACCAATCGTGTAATCTTGATGGACAATGCAGTTATTCAAAAGCTCTCTGATGAGCCAACTGTCATATTGTTGCGTTTCAATCGGGAAAAGAGATAATTGCATAGGCATATAGCGGTAGGTTAGGTTTCTGATTTTTTTATAAACCTCATCAACCGCCAAGATAAAAGGAATTGTAAAGATTTCATAATCCTTATCATCGCCTTTTTCACTGTATAATCTCCACATTATCTGTGGGGGTGCGCCGAAGCAAGAATCAAATTCTTTTTTGCCAAGCAACAGCATACACGCATTGGTAAGTTTCCCATCTACAATAAGCTTTAACTTTGTCAAGAAATCAAAGTCGCTCATAGCGGATACTTCATCTACAATATGCTCTTTATGCTTGTTCTTCTCTTTATAGTTGTTTCTCGCAACAGTAATAGCTTTTTTATCAAGTTGTTCAATGCTCCCATTTTCAATAATTGTTCTTGACCAATCAGCTCTTTTTTGACTTCTTATCCTATCGGATTCATCGGTTGATAAGGGACCTAAAGACTCCCCTGCACGTCCGTAAAAATGACCTTTCCACGCTGTTGGAATAGCTGCAACCGCCGCAGGTATTTTGAACATAACAACTCTTTTCGTTTCACCATCAACTTGTGGGTAAACCTCAAAAATATCTATAAATGAAATTGAGTTATTGGTGTTGGCTGATATTTCTTGCTTTAATGTATCAAGTCCTTTTGCATCTCTATAATCTGTGCCGACAATTTTTTTGTCCTTATTTCGAACACCAAAAACAAGCCAGCCATATTGCTGTCCTTTAAGATTGGCTTCATTACTGATAGCAGAAAAATAACGACCGATTTCATCTTGCTTATAATTTTTATCGGCTTCCTTAAATTCTACCAACTCGTATTCAAAGCGTTCAATTAAAGTATTTAATATTGTAATCATATCATCATTTAGATTTTCGTTTGGAAAAAGCATTTCACACCAACCTTTCGTGTTCTTCATTAAGTGGCAAGCCACCAAGTTCAATCAGCTTTCTATTGCCCACAGGAGCAAACTCATCATTTTTGACATACAGCTTAGTCAGCTTGCTTTTCAAGCACTCCATAGCACCTTTATAGCTACCACCCGTGCCGTCACCGCAGGACACCACCACGGCGTAGTCACTGCTTGCATAGATAAACTTGT
>CAZADN010000268.1:0-2616 GCA_964483895.1 uncultured Legionellaceae bacterium | reverse complement strand
TGGCATTTAAACCCAGTTCAGACATCGCATATATAATACGGCGTTGAACAGGCTTGAGTCCGTCAGCTAGATGTGGCAATGCTCTATCTAGAATGACGTACATGGAGTAATTTAAATACGATTTTTCAGTAAAATCGGCAAGAGATAAGGAGGTCAAGTGACTCTCGTTTTTATAAGTTATAATTAGTTATTCCCTATCTTTAGTAGATAGGGATAGAGTTTTCTAAAAAATACCTTGAATTTTATTTTTTAGCAACCTAAGTTGCATGACAACCAGCTCAGGGTACAAATCATAGTGGCCGGTTGCAAGCAATCAAGCTACTTAATTAACCGTGATGTCTCTTACGCAATTTCTTGATAGCGCTAATTTGGGCTGCTGCGCGGGCTAATTCAGCTGCGGCGCGAGAATAATCCAATTCAGATTGTGAGTTCTTTAACAAATCTTCAGCCTGTTGTCTGGCATGAATGGCTGCCTCTTCGTTTAATTCATCAGCACGGGTGACCACATCGGCTAATACAGTAACTGAATGTGGTTGGACTTCAAGCATGCCACCTGATACATAATAAATTTCTTCGTTACCGCCTTCTTTGGTGACACGAATTTCGCCGGGCCGAATAATCGTTAATAAAGGAGCGTGGCCTGGGACAATGCCCAATTCACCTAGCTCCCCTGTGACGACCACCATTTCTGCCAGGCCTGAAAAGATTTCTTTCTCAGCACTGACGATATCTAAATGGGTAGTATTTGCCATCTTATTTCACCTTACAATGTTTTGGCTTTAGCAACCGCTTCTTCAATACTACCAACCATATAAAATGCCTGTTCTGGTAAATCATCATACTCACCAGCTAGAATCGCTTGGAAGCCTTTAATGGTTTCTTTTAATGGAACATACTTTCCTGGTGAACCAGTAAATACTTCTGCCACGAAGAAAGGCTGAGATAAGAAGCGTTGGATTTTACGTGCTCTAGAGACTGTGCGTTTGTCATCTTCAGATAACTCATCCATACCTAAAATGGCAATAATATCTTTAAGTTCTTTATAACGTTGTAACGTTTGTTGAACACGTCTCGCCGTATCATAATGCTCTTGACCTACTACTAATGGATCA
Source organism: uncultured Legionellaceae bacterium (assembly GCA_964483895.1). Classification (GTDB taxonomy): domain Bacteria; phylum Pseudomonadota; class Gammaproteobacteria; order Legionellales; family Legionellaceae; genus 2-12-FULL-35-11. Next base: position 1,504 of record CAZADN010000268.1, on the reverse strand, counting down.
AGTTGTCTCGAGGTTGAATCAAGTGGGTCAACCGCAGGGTAAATACCAATTTCGGCAATTTGACGGGATAACACTACCGTTGCGTCTAAATGCGAGAAGGTAGTGGCAGGCGATGGGTCGGTCAAGTCATCCGCAGGAACATAAACCGCTTGAATAGATGTAATAGAACCAGTTTTAGTTGATGTAATACGCTCTTGTAACATACCCATTTCTTCAGCTAAAGTGGGCTGATATCCTACAGCGGATGGCATACGACCAAGTAATGCAGATACTTCAACTCCAGCTAAAGTATAACGATAAATATTGTCTATAAACAATAATACATCTCGACCTTCATCACGAAATTTCTCTGCCATCGTTAAACCAGTTAATGCCACACGTAGACGGTTACCTGGAGGCTCGTTCATCTGACCATATACAAGAGATACTTTATCAAGAACGTTAGAAGTTTTCATTTCGTGATAGAAATCATTACCTTCGCGCGTTCTTTCACCTACGCCCGCAAAGACTGAATAACCACTATGCTCAATCGCAATATTTCGGATTAGCTCCATCATGTTAACTGTTTTACCTACACCCGCACCACCGAATAAACCAACTTTGCCGCCTTTTGCGAAAGGACAAAGTAAATCAATCACTTTAATCCCAGTTTCTAGTAATTCCTGACTACCAGCTTGTTCTTCATAAGAAGGAGGCTGTCTATGAATAGACAATAATTCTTCTGCATTAATAGGGCCTTCATCATCAATGGGACGACCTAACACATCCATAATCCGACCAAGGGTTTTGGTACCAACAGGGACTTGAATAGGTTGTTTAGTATTAAGAACTTTTAAACCACGTTTTAACCCGTCGGTGGTACCCATTGCAATTGTACGAACGACACCATCACCAAGCTGTTGTTGAACTTCAAATACTAAGGGTCCATCAACTTGGGTCAAGGCATCATAAATCTTTGGCACATCTTCACGTGGAAACTCAACGTCCACTACAGCACCAATCACCTCAACAATCGTTCCGGTGGTCGAATCTAAATTCATGCTCATTGTTACTATCCTCTTATAAAGCTGATGCTCCGCTAACTATCTCTGCCAATTCTTGCGTAATGGCCGCCTGTCTTGCCTTATTATAAGCCAGCTGAAATTCTTTAATCAGTTCGTTTGCATTATCAGTGGCGCTTTTCATTGCAATCATTTTTGCTGCTTGCTCACAAGCAATATTTTCTACCACCCCTTGATATACTTCTACTTCGATATAACGCTCAAGTAATCCATCTAATAAAACTTTAGCATCGGGTTCGTATATATAATCCCAATGCGTCTCTAGAGAATCCCTTCCTTCTTCAGGTGCAGGTAGAGGTAATAATTGATTACACATTGGTTTTTGTGTCATCGTATTCACAAAATCATTATGAACAATATGTAAGGCATCAATTTCACCTGTTTCATAAGCATCAATCATGACCTTTACTAAACCAACTAAATCAGCAACGCCCGGGTTATCG
>CAZADN010000267.1:0-2620 GCA_964483895.1 uncultured Legionellaceae bacterium | reverse complement strand
TAATACTGAACAAACACTTCTATCACAATCACGCAAATAGTTATGCGATTCATTGAAAAACTCAATTTAAAATACCGAGAAATCCTCGGTGGTTGATTCTTCTGATAACTCTCCTTCAACAAAAATATTTTTTAAGTGCAGACCAATATTATCTGACCACAATAATTAGTTTCGGTAATAAAATACACATAAATATTTAGCAATTTGAATTATAATTGTATGTAAAATGTAGCTGGAGCACGGTAAACCTTTGATGCAATAGCTTAATATGACAAACAGGTAAACAACTCGAATCAATATAATATATGCCAGTTTTTTGTCCTGATTTCACTTACGTAAAAATAGTTAGTGGAAATATAGCTCTTTTTATCAGGTTAACGAAACGTTCATAGGTTGGTAGTTTAGGAAAATATCTCTTGTAGTAAAAACACAAAAATCCGTTATAAAAATTTTTAAAATCCCTAACTTTGGAGTTTTGAAACATAACCAAAATGGTCATTATTTCACTAACACTTAAATTGCACTCAGGTCCTCTCTTGCGTCTAATTGGACCAGTTAACATATAATTCTTAGAATATTTGTCCAACCAGAGTTGTGAGTTTAAAGTGAGCAAACTATAAACTTTTCAGCCTCAGATTTAATTGAACCTAATAGGTAACCTGTTTTTGCTTTTTGCAGATCATGGAACGCAAAACATACAGCAAAGAGCTCGCTAATCACGGCTCCTAATACCATAATGGGAAAGAGCGCGCCAGCAGCTGGAGATGGTACGGCAACAAGCATACCAATTATCAGCAAATCATATAGAATCGCAAAAATAACCAGTGGCAGAATAGCTGTGATTGTTGCCTTAGTTATTAGCAAACAAACATTCATGCCAGAAAAATCCGGTAGATTTTTAATTAAATCTTTTAATTTAGCTTGCTTAGATCCATCTGTTAATTCTTCTAAACAAGTTAAAATATCCGTGAGAAGTTGTATTTTTTCCTTGTTAAATTGATTCGCGCGACAAGCATTACTACTTAACCAAGCTCTACATTGATCGATATCAGCCATTAATGGTTTGGCGATAATTGATTCTTTATTAGATTTACAACAAAAAAATGTTAAACGCAGCACGGTATTACCTTTCATTTATAAGCAGATTCCAGTTAATCGGCATATTGTATAACTAATTGACTTTAAAATCAATAAATTATCTCTTAATTAATGGTTCTTGTTGGATTTTTCTTTAATTCACTAATACTTGTTACTTAGTCAGAATATACTTTTTGCATAATCTATGCATCATCTTCTATTTTTGTAATTATTCGATAATCACCAACACGATATCCCACGGCCGTCACATATAAATAGATTTTTGCTTGAGCACTAATGTTAAATTTGCCGCGGTCTATTCCCTTCTCCCTAGAAGGTTATTTGGGTTGCATGAGCACTATATTTCGATGAAACCTGGGCAATGGTAAGAGTTCACCTTTAATAGCCTCTAGTGCGATTTTAGCCTTCTCTGAAGAAGAATATTTGGTTTTGTTTTTGCTCATCTCGTCTTCCGGCATCAGCGGAAGACGCACTTCCTTATTTCTGACGAGAATTAAATCTTAATTACTTCATTTTTTGGTCTTAATTTTTTGACCCACTTCTGTGTTTATACTGGTTTCTCCGTTAAACCACTTATTGCTTACCTCAAAAGGAATCTAAATTCTACTAAGTACAGAAAAGTGATCTCTTGTGTTAATTTCTATCTTGATACGTATAGGTTTGCCTTCTTCTTCAGCTTGAACACGATAGATCATGGTTGCTCTTCCCTCAGCGAATTTCACTTTAGGTTTGCCCATCCATGGATTGAGCAAATGATGAATTGCTCCTAAAATTTCACCGATAGGCTCAGCCTCTAACTGTACTAAATCAATATCCTCACTGAATCTGACCACTTTCTTCAAAAATAGCTTATGAAGAGCAGTTCCACCACGAAAAGCCAATTTCGAAGATAAAAAATCATTATTAAATAGTTCAACTAAAATGCGTGATAATAACAAATCATGCTCAACCTGGGCACTTGATCCCCATGGCGCATGTTCTCGCCATTCCGTTATGGCTGCAATCGGGATCATATATCTAACTCCACTTTTTCATTGATATTAATTTTCCATCGTTCATTTTTCTCCAAAATATCCATGGATTCGCCCGGTACTAACCATATGTAATTTACTGTTTTTCGATGTAAAAAAACATGCTGCACCATATCACCGAGTGCTTTATTGTCTGTTAAGTCAAGCAAGTACCCTAGTCTTTGCAAAACTGTTGTCTTAATGGGAAGTTTCTGAAGAAGCTCTCTAAATGTAATTTTATTAACAGAGTCAGCAAGATCGGTAATGACCTGGGCCATATTATGAATATATCCTGCGTGCTTTGGATAATCGCAGATATCAATCATTGTTAATTCTGGATTTGATAAATTTATATGTCCTGTATAAGAATTAATTTGATTAATGCCCATGGCAGGCATGGTTTTTTTAACGATGAAATCAATGGCGATATTGCCAACTGAAATTGATCTTATTTGTTTATTCGTAATAACTTGAAAACATTGTGGTTGTTGATTCGCCGCTCCATAATATGA
>CAZADN010000266.1:0-2626 GCA_964483895.1 uncultured Legionellaceae bacterium | reverse complement strand
CAAAGAAATTCGAATTTGTTTTCCTCATTAATTTTCTCTTTTTTATTAGAAAAAATTATTCAATTTGCAATGGATTCTATTGGCAGCATGCTGTCAATTTCTTCAATGACTAAAGCATTAAAGCATCACGGTTTTCAAGTAAGCGCTGAGACTTTGGGTAATTATTTAGATTTCTGTAAGCAAGCATTTTTTTTGCATGAATGCCCTAGATACGATTTACGTGGAAAGCAGATTTTAATTGGCGAGAGGAAATATTATTTAAATGATTTGGCTTTTAAAACGTTACAGAGTTCAACTTTTGAAACAAAAACAAATCGAATGATTGAAAACGCGGTTTATCTAGCTTTATTAAGACAAGGTTATCGGGTTTATGTTGGTCGTTATAATGACAAAGAGGTGGACTTTGTCGCCGAAAAAAATAATGAAAAGCTTTATATTCAAGTTGCGTATTTGTTAGCGGATGAGTATGTGGTTGCTCGTGAATTTGGCTCACTTGAGCTTATTCAAGATAATTATCCGAAATGGGTGGTGAGCCTTGATGAAATAAATTTTGGTAATAAGCAAGGAATTTTGCATAAACATTTGTGGGATGTTTTGTAGATAGAGTTATTTTTTATGCAAATTTGGAATTTGATTCCAAATTTGCACGAATAATATGATATATTGTCAACAGATCCTAAGTCTTGGAAATTTATAAAACTAGTATTTTGAAGTTTATTGGGTATATAATCCTATAAATTTGCACATATACGATGTTTTTTTGTGAAAAAATTAAGCATAACATTAAATCATAAGTCCTTATGAAATCATCAGAATTTAAATTGGCATTTAAACTAAGCCTTCCTACTTTATTTACTTATACGGTGTTCGGGGTAATTTTTTCGGTACTTTGGGTAAAATCTGGCTTTCCTGAGTTTTGGGCGCCGATAATGAGTATTTTTGTATATGCGGGAGTTGCGCAGTTGATAGCATTGTCGATGATGCAAATGCATGCAAATATTATTGCTATTTGTATAGCAGTTTTATTTGTCGCGTTGCGTAACGCGTTTTATGGGTTATCTTTCACGGAAAGGTATAAGAGCCAACCAAGGCTCTTGCGATATTTTTTAATTTTTGGGCTTATCGATGCTACTTATGGGGTTTTGGTATCGCATCCTGAAAGTACGACTGAAAATGATACAAAATTTTGTTTTTATGTTACTTTGTTGCCATTTATCTATTGGGTCTTTGGTACTTTATTGGGTGTTTTTTTATTTAAGTATGTAAAAGATGTGCCGAACATGGAATTTGTTTTGAGTTCTTTTTTTACAATTTTAGTGATGGATTATTATAAGTTGCATCAGGATAAATTGTGCATAATTATGCCCATTGTTTTTGCGACAATATCATATCAGATTTTACCTCAATATTTCTTATTAATGTCGATAATTATATCGGCGGTTTATATATATTATTTTTATAATAAGTGAATTTAGCTAATGAATCTTTATATATTATCAGTGGTGTTAGCATTATTTGCCGTTGTGGTGGTAACTAGATTTTTACCTTTTGTTTTTACCAAGCAGCTTAGCAGAAACGTTAAAATTCAAGCTTTGGGGGCGAAGCTTCCTGCTTATATTATGATGCTGTTGTTGATTTATCAATTACATCCTGCGTCGCTTGTGGATTTTAAATCTTGTTTTATACCATTTTTAAGTTTACTCATAGTTGTTGTCGTGCATAAATTTTTGCGAAAGCCTTTACTGAGCATTGCTAGTGGGGTTTTATGTTATTATTTTTTACTAGCGTTTGTATTTTAATTTGGAAAGATGTCTAATGTCAAGCATCACAATAATATGTTTAAGTTTTACGCAACAAATGATGTTGATAAAAGCCGCGGGAAAGTTGCAACCATTGAAGAGGAAATGGAAAAAGTTATTGCTTTATGCCGATAGTTGAACTTTGAACACCACGGATTTCATTTAATATGGACGATATAAAACCTAAATGGTACTATTGCGGCTATATTTATTTTGGAGTCTGAACATGCAAAGCCAATGGGAAACAAACTTGATTGCAAAAATATACGCACCTCATTTCACGGAAAAACAGCGTATATTAATAGAAGAAACATGGTTGAGAGAAGCCATCACTGAAGATAACTTGGTGGATGAGGCTTTGATTTCCATACTTTATTCTATCTATATCATGTTCACAAAGTCAAAAGAAGAGCGCATGTATTATTTAAATAATCCAAAAGATTCAGACCCGCTGTGTGAAGCAGTAGAAGATGGATTAATTGATGATGTTGTGCGAGCTAAGTTGCAGAGTATTTTAGATGAGCCTAGAACAATCCATTCCATGAAGGATATAGAACAATTGGCCAACCATATGGAGCAACATTGTGCCAATGATACTATCATCCGAGATACGATTATGCACCAATATTTGGATGAAATTTGCTTACTGCAAGCGATTGAAACTCGCACTGAAGATATGAAAAAACTCGGCGAATTGCCAACATCATCCATTATAAAGAAATTTGCTGAGTCTCAATTCGATCAAAAATTATTAGAAGCGTACCTTACGCCTATTTAGATCCAAAATCCATAAAAGATGAAGGAGAAATCCGTTATTTATTGGGTAG
>CAZADN010000265.1:0-2644 GCA_964483895.1 uncultured Legionellaceae bacterium | reverse complement strand
AGAAACACCATAAAAAATCGTCTAACCATGATGGTGGTTTTTTTCAAAAAAATGGCTCAGGTAACATTAAAGATAATACAAAAAATCATTCCAGATGTTTATCAAGTAGCAATAATGGTTACTGTAAATGGTAAGTCAGGAAAGGATGGAGGGTAATTGGGACGTTAACAAAATGATCTTCAAACATAGAGCACTCTAATTTAACTTGTTTCTCAATGGATTTATCATCACAGACAGATATTAATAACTACCCATAGATTAGTTTAATTATATTTAGGGCCAGTTATTAATTCATCGCCAAATTCATACAAAGAATCCAAAATTACAGATATTGTTCTAGATATTAGCTTATATACTAAAAAAATTGTTAATGGCACTATTTTTACCACTAAAATTAAACTGGCAATTATAATAGCAGCTGGTATTATAACTGCCATTCCAACACATTCTCCTACCAGTTCCCCTATAATACCAAAAGGGAATTTCATAAAGAAACCGCCATGTATAATCTCTTTTCCTGGGAAAGGATTACTTCCCAATATCGAATGCATTATTCTCATGGAGTTTAATGTAAATGGTGAGCCTCTATCATTTATTTCATGATTTAAAAGATAATCAATACCTATACCCGGCAATGATATTAATAATGTTATTGAGCAACCTAAAAATATACCTATATAAACAAACACCAATAAAACATATAAAAGCCGCAGAATAAAAAAATTTATCCCATCTAAAACAATATTTTCTTTTTGAGAATGCTTATTATCAAATATTGATTCATCGACCTGCGTACTTGCGCTCATCATAATCTGTTTTTTTTCGACATCGATTATTGGTTTTGATCTTTTTGGTATTAATAGCTCATCAGAGTATTTAATTAACAATTCATAGTTATATAAACACATATCCAATCCGATTCTATTTAATTTAGGAACCATTCTTATAAAATTTAAATATATACCTCTATATGAAGGATATAAGGTAGACTTCCCTTTGAAAATTAAATATGAATTTGAAATGGTATTCTGTGTTTTTTCTTTGCTCATAGCATTAGATAAACTATAAAAAGCAAGCAAGTATTTTGTATTTCCAAACACAGGGTCATTTTCGTTGGCATTTATAAAAATCAGGTCATTAATTAGTTTATAAACTATACTTGAGCGGTTAGTTAATTGTGAGTGGACTTTATTAATCTCTGATTTTATATATTCAAATAAATAGTCATTAACTTTTCTAATATTTTCTATATCTGATTTTTCACAATCTCTTTCTGTAAGTGTAGTAAAATACTCAATATTAAGATTCACAATAAATTCCTGATTTTTTCTGTATACTTGTTTTGCGAAAAAAAAGTTAAAAATGAAGCGCGATCAATGGATCATACATAAATATTTTATGATGTCGATGATTTTCTGAGTCAATATAAAAAGAATCGATGAATGGAGCCGAAAATATTGTGCTTCCTAATGAAATTTATCTATTAAATCCCCTATATGTTGAGCCATATCTAACCTCATCTTCTTCCTCTTTTTGTTCGCCTTCAAAATCAGGCGTTGGAGGTCGTGTACGCCGGCCGCCTATATCATAAAAATGGTCCAAAAAGACATTCCAAATCTTATCAGGATTTTCAATATGCTCGCGCTTTAAAAAAGCTAATGCCATATCAGCAGGTATTTTATAAGTGAGTTCATCTTCGACAATAGAGAAAAGGACATCTAATAAGATACTTGCATATTTATATTTTTCATAATAATACGTATGTGTTATTTCTCTTTCTGGCGTTCCTCGCGCATTTAATACATCTCTAGCTGCATAAGTTAATTCTAATAATGCTTTAGCTTCTTTATCTAAGTTGCTCATAATAAACCCATGAAGTGAATTTTATAATTATAACGTTTATATTATATAACAGTATCTTCGAAAATGACACAAATAAAAACAAATCAAAAAACTCATGGAATTGAGGTTACCAGCATACGCCAATTGCAAGTGAAATAATGCTTTTGGTTTTTTGATTGACAAAAGCTTCAGCATTATTGGTATCGGTCCACGCTAAAATAAATGTAGTTAACTTATATGTTTCTTCGATAGATAGTCGGTAGTCAGTATAGCTATTATCTCTTAGGTTGGAGTTGCTAAAATAGTAATGACCTATGTGCGCTCCTATTTTAGGTGGATTTAGATAAATAGGTTCGGTTAGATTAATTGGTAGCTCATATAATAATTGTGCTGTGTAATATGTTCCATGATAGGTTCCTCCATCGCCGTAAAGTGTTGGTACTTCGTTAGAGCGAGAGATTCCAGCGCTGAAAATTTTATAGCCAATTAAGAAAAATCCTTCGGTGAAATCTGGGCCTATAGCATTAGGATATATATAACGTCGCACCCCAAAATCGTAATCAATGCATGAGATTTTGTTTTTATATCCAGCATATATCTGAAATTCGGATGTCACAGTTCTACCATCAGTGCTAGGAAAATTAGCATTCGTACCAAAAATTCCTGTAGATATTCCTAGTTTATTATGCAGCAAGAAGTCGCCTTGAATTGCTGGTCCGTTTGAGGATTGACTAACACCGCGCCAAACATAATTTGAAGCAAGAATAAGCTTAGGGGAAAATTCAATCGCTTTAAATTTGTT
>CAZADN010000264.1:0-2649 GCA_964483895.1 uncultured Legionellaceae bacterium | reverse complement strand
TTAATATTAATCCAGCACACTGTTTCTGGTACCAAAATGGTTCCAAAATATTTGCGTCATTTAAAAACTTACACAATATAAGTAGGCAGATAAATATAATGAAATTTACCGATAATTATATTAAAAACATTCAACCAGATAAACAATGGTTTGAAAAAACAGAATCATCAGGGCTTGCTATACGGGTTTTGCCAAGCGGTAATAAATCGTGGGTTTACCGCTTTACCTTAAATGGTAAACGCTATAAAATGACGCTAGGAAAATATCCAGGTACAACATTAAAACAAGCTAGAGAGTTACATCTATCAGCTTTACAACTAAAAGAACAAAGCATTAATCCTATAAATCATACGGAAGAAAAAAAACTAAAACAAAATTATACTGTTAAAAGTTTAGTCTTAACTTGGTATGCAAATTATATCGAAAAACATCGTAAAAAACCGTTACAAATTAAACAACAAATTGATGCCGATATTGTTCCTCTGCTAGGTAATTTGCCTATAACAAATATAGAAGCATGGCATATATCAAAAGCATTAGACACAATTGTTAACCGCGGCGCTAGAGTACATGCAAACAAAGTACTAAGCACTCTAAAACAAGCTTTCAATTATGCTGTTAGTCGAGGAGAATTAGACGCAAACCCAGCATTAAATATCAGAGCTCGTGATATAGGTGGAATAGAAAAGCCGCGTGAAAGATTTTTAACATTAGAAGAAATAAAAAAACTCTTGTTATTTATAAATAGTAACGAAAGTAAAATTTCTAAAAACATTCGTGTAGCTATCAAAATTATTCTGCTAACCGGCGTAAGAACTGCTGAGCTAAGATTAGCAAAATGGGACGAATTAGATTTTGAAAACTCATTATGGACCATACCAGCTAGTAATACCAAAAGTGGATTGCCTATGAAAATACACTTAAGTTTATTTAGTAAAGTTTTGTTTAAAGAGTTACAATTAAACAACTCATCTAATTATGTATTAGTTGGTATCAATAACAATGATCCGCTAACTGAAAAAGCATTACCACGAGCCATAAATAGAATTCAAGATAGATTGGGCATCCCTAAATGGACAGCGCATGACTTAAGAAGAACTTTTGCCACACAATTAGGTGAATCTTTAAATATAGATCCTGTCGTAATAGAGAAATGTTTGGGTCATAAAATGCCCAAAATTATGGCTACTTATAATAAAAATGAAATGTTACCACAACGACGTGAAGCATTAGATAGATGGGGAAACTTTATTAAGGAGATTGTTTATGAATAACCAACCACGTCATCTAACAACCAAAGATGAAATAACAGAGTTTCTTCTTTATACGACACCACATGGCGGAGTCAAGGTAGAGGTTTTACTAAACAACGAAACATTATGGCTAACTCAAAAAAGAATTTCTGAACTTTTCGGAGTGGGAATTCCTGCTATTTCTAAGCATCTAAAAAATATTTTTGATAGCAATGAACTTGATCAAAATTCAGTTATTTCCATTTTGGAAACAACTGCCGAAGATGGTAAAAATTATCAAACTCAATACTACAATTTAGACGCAGTAATTTCTATCGGTTACAGAGTTAATTCCACTCAAGCAACACATTTCAGAATTTGGGCTACAAAACTGCTAAAAGAGTATATTATAAAAGGCTTCGCGCTAGATGATGATCGCTTAAAAAATGGCAAATACTTTGGAAAAGATTATTTTAGAGAATTAATTGAGCGCATACGCTCAATCCGAGCAAGTGAGCGTCGCATTTATCAACAAATAACAGATATTTTTGCCGAATGTAGCGTTGATTATGATAGAAATTCTGAAACTACTCGTAAATTTTATGCTAATGTACAAGATAAATTCCATTATGCTATAACAGGCAACACTGCTTCAGAAATCATTTATAACAAAGCTGATGCAAACAAACCATTAATGGGCATGATGAGCTATAAAAACGCTCCTCATGGTCGAATTTTAAAATCAGATACAATTGTAGGTAAAAATTATCTTTCCGAACATGAAATAAAACAATTAGAAAGAACTGTTTCTGCGTTTTTTGATTATATTGAAACCATTGTTGAACGTAGACATACCTTCACTATGCAAAGCTTCGCAGAGAGTGTTAATAAATTTCTCACATTTAACGAATACAAAATTTTAGAAGGTTATGGGAAAATTTCTCGACAACAAGCCGAACAAAAAGCTTTTTGCGAATACGATAAATTTAATAAACTGCAAAAAATCGAATCTGATTTTGATGTTTTAATCAAAGCAAACAATAAAATATCCAAAAAAACTCAGACAGATGATTAAAAGATTACACCTAACTGCCAATATCTAGCTGAAAATACCGAGTGTCGCCAAAGTTACCCACAGGGCTAACAGGCCTATCCGCAATAAATTGAAAGTTGCTCCTGACCTATTAGCTTGTGGATAACTTTGGCTCTGCGAGATATTATTAACAGATTAATTTAAAATTTACACTAATAAGCTTTTCACTTCAAAATAGCTAAACGGTACTTACCAATCTTTTCAAAACCAAGAGATGTATAAACTCGAGATGCATAATCATCATTTGTAAACAAAATAGCTTTATTAATCTGCTTGTTTTTTGCCTGCTGTAAGCAAAGATATAATAATACTCGAGCATATCCA
>CAZADN010000263.1:0-2652 GCA_964483895.1 uncultured Legionellaceae bacterium | reverse complement strand
TTTTCATCACATGCACTAAAAAATTTAACGCATTGACTGTTGATGAAACGATAAGGTGTAATTGTGAAACCAGCATTATCAACGCTGTTTACTCAATAATTGATACACACTGGAAAAAAGGCTTACCGTCAGAAAACAAAGACCAAGAATATGTTGCTGCAAAATTGTTGGAAATTGCGAACACCTGCTCAATTTAACCCAATAATGTTGCTCCCGTCATAAGATACCTCTTGCCAGTATTCGCCATTATAGAATTTGGATTGCTTAATCCTATGGCTTATATTAATTTGGTATAATAAAAACGATGCTTATTCTCTGGGGAGAATGGCATCGTTTTTTATGCTATATAGGCTTAGGCTAACAGGGCACCAGCAATCAGATTCGCACCCATAGTCCAAAGTGAATTACAAACAGACCATATTAAACGCTTCATTTTAGTTCCCATAGTATTTACCTCCATTTTATTTGTGCTTTCAACACTTGCATTGCCTATACTCTCACGAATAAACCCTAATAAAACAAAGACTATGAGTCCAAGGCTGACCACCAATGCCGTTACCTGCTGCCCTGCAAGCCTAAACCTACAAAAGTAGATCATCTAATTATCTTCAGTAACCAATTCATTGATACCGTGTTGTCGTATTATTCTAATATCATTCCAGTTAATTTTAGTAGACGAAACAATTTGTCCATACTGATCACTGCTATATTCCCATATAAATTTATCAATAAGTTTACGAAGAACATACAAGTTTTTATAAAACGCTTTATCTACACGATCATTTGCGTAGTCATATTCAGTATAGCCATGATATGTTAAAACCCCATCTATCTCATTGAAACTTTCATACATCACCTTACTACATTTATATTCTAAATCGAATAGATCAATTTCAAATTCGAGTATACAATATATGGAGTTAGGAAGTTTTCTCCATCTATTTTCGAGCGAAATAGGCTTTTTAGTATAGTAATTGATAACCTTTTGAATTGTCATCAATATTTCAGGTGCATATCTAACAGAGGTATAGGAGTAAATATCATCTATTGTTGCATCAATAAAAACTTCTATTTCGCACTTGTCATAATACAGTTTATTTTCCAAAAAGCTAAGTGCTTCCCTATACTCGCAATCCTTATAATCTAACTCACCTCTCCGAAATAAATTTTCACACTTTGGATTCTCGAAAACACAGGACTCACAACATTCGCTCCTATGTAAAATAGGATATGTAATGCCATTAAACTCTATGGTTTTATCAGCCACTGAAATAATAATGTTATTTCTTAAAAGAAATGTAGATAACGGGGTGCTTTGTTCAAGCATTATTTGTAAATTTTGCAGTCCACGATCTTTCAAAAGCTTAAAATCGTCATGAATAGTAGTTGCGTGACGACATGTAATTTTCAAACAATCATAATAGCTTTTTGATAAGTCCAAATTGAACAATTTAATAAACTGGAGAACATCATAATCTTGCCTAATATAAGCAAATAATTCTCCTACTACTCTATCAAAGTCAACTTGAAAATAATCGGCTAATAAACTGGCAACTTGTATACGATTTTGATTTTCAAAAAAGTTTAGAGTAAACGTCTTCACAATATTAACCTCATCTCTATGCAATAACAATTACTCAATCCCCAACGCCTTATACACCGCATCCTCCGGCGTGGTATAAAACGAAGTTTGAAACTTAGCAAACAGCTCTGACGGTACAGTCGGTATATCTGCTGCACTTGACATAGGCAATAAAATTTTCTTAGCTCCAGCATCAAAGCATACTTGTAGCGTGTTGGCAAGTTCCTCGACTTTGTTAATAGTGCCGCCGATACTCATGTTACCGAGTATACACATCTGCGATTGAATAGGCTTTTTGAGTGCCGCACTACACAGAGCTACAAAACCGCACAAAGCAAGCTCGGCGGTGATTCCGATACCTTGACAATCTGCTATGTGCATGAGGAAATTGCTGTTGTCAACGCTTATTGAGCCGCTAATCAGCTTTTTATTTGCCTTAAAATAGTTTTGAGCTGTCCTCAAACTCTCTTTTGCTTCACGGTCAGAACCAGCGCCGGTCACTTCAAACTTACCGTTACCGCCTACAACCTCGGTTTCCATTTTGAATACGCCAAGCATACCGCTTTCGCCACGGGCAACGGTGTAGATATGTCCGGGTTTGCCTTGCCCTTCGGGTATTAGCTTTCCTGCACCTTGCTCCGGCACGGACACAAAATGCTCTTCAAAGGTTTCGCTGTCTATATACGAGAAATGCACATCGTAAAACTCCATGCCGCCAATCTTTTTAAGCTGTTCCTTTACACGGCGGCGGCCTTCGAGAGCGTATTCTAAGATTTCCGCAACATCCTCTTTTTTAAACTCTCCGTGAGGATACAGTAGCTTAATTAGCCCCGAAACAGTCTTACGGACAGCGATAACATCTCTTTGGTTGAGGTTATTACCGAGCTTAAAGAATTTATCTATGGCATCGCCGAAAGCACGTTTACGCATTTCTCTGAAAAACTCAGCCACATAGTCGGTGATAAAGCCGTATTCATTGGTCAATAACTCCGGTCGCATTTTGGGGATTTCCCAGCCGGGTAGGTAGTAGTGCATACGGTCAAAGAACGCACTGTCATAAGCCATCGCTT
>CAZADN010000262.1:0-2695 GCA_964483895.1 uncultured Legionellaceae bacterium | reverse complement strand
ATAGAATTATTAATAACTTTAAAAATGACCTGAAAATTGGTTTGGTGTTTGCAGATGATCCTTATTTATTAGATTGGGGAAAAAATAGAGATTTTGCTATTGAATTAGCAAAAAAAATGAAACTTTCTAATATCCCCGATCATCACTTGAATTTTCCTGTAGGAACTATGTTTTGGGCAAGATCGCAAGCAATTAAGCCTTTGTTTGAATTACAATACTCATGGGATATGTATCCCGAAGAGCCGTTGCCTTATGATGGATCAATCTTACATGCTATAGAAAGACTAATCCCAATTATAGTTTCAAATCAAGGATTTACACAGCAAGTAACTTATATACCCGGGGTAACACGATAAATTAAGTGGATTTTAATTAATAAAAATATCTGAACCTCTTAATTTAATACAAGGGGCAACTCACTGCGATAGTTTGCTAGATACTCTGTGTCAAGCAGGGTTATTTGGATAGAGTGCCAGCTCATTGTAGTCGCTTAGCCTAAATAGTCGCCTCAAGAATTGAATTAATGCGATGAATACGTTAATGTACATACGTTTTAAAAATAGCACTAAGAAAAAGCTAAACGCCTTAAAGAGTCATATCGAAAACCAGCTTATTAGAGTAACGCAAAAACTATTATGACAGTTTTTACTCTATTGTTATTAAAATTGAAAGACGTAAAAAATTAGAATTTTATAAGGGATGATATTAGGATGCTTAGTAATGTAAAAAAGGGGTTCAACAATCTAATGATACAGCGCATAATTTTTATTGCTCTAAGTATTATTGTAGGGATTTTTTCATATACAACTTATACAACGGATTATTTTTTAAATCTAAGCATCAATGCGTCCCACGATGATCAAATAAAACTGTATTTTAACAAAGACCAATCAGGATACAATGAAAAAAATTCTATTTACCTCCCTATAATTGGCGATGGAACATTTCAGCAATATTCATTTAAAATTCCGAACGGTTATTATGGCCCTCATCGACTAAGAGTTTTTATTGCAGACTCAGAGCCATTAAAAATAAACCACGTTGATATAGCAAATGGTTATGGGAAAAAGATCATTGAATATCCTGTTGAAAATAGTGCGCCCTTAATGGATGTAAAGTTAAGTTATAAAAAGCCGAATTTAACTATTGAGAAAATCGTAGATGCAAAAGATCCCAATATTTTATTAAACACAAGTAATTTAATGCTACCTGTAGATGAGCATGCCCGTATTTTATTCACAATTAAAACCATGGCATTTAGTATTTTCTTTATGCTGCTACTCGGATATATCAACTTAAACAAGGAATTAATTCAACATTTATGGTTGTCAAATAAGAAAAATGTAGATACTTTCTTTTATTTCATGCTGCTTGTATTTTTCACATCCATGTGGTTAAAACAAGTTCAGCCCTACATTGAAGATGATGGGGCTTTTTTCTTACAATATGCGGTTAATATCTGCCATGGAGAGTTTTGGAAATTTAATCTTCACGATACATCACCTGTTTGGGGGGCATCCGCACCTTTATGGCCACTGATAATCGCTTTCTTTATTAAAGTTGGATTTTCACCGATTACTGCGATCCATCTTTCATCATATGTTTGTGCGGCGTTATTTATTTTAATATCTGCCTTTGTCTTGGATAAAAAACTTGGCAAGCATGCCGCGTTTTTATTTGTATTATTTGCTTCTCTGGATGGTCGATTACAACATTATTTTACCTCAGGCCTTGAATCACCACTTACAGCATTGTTACTTTCTCTATTATTTGCTGTGACTCTTGGGGTAATTAATAGTAATAAAGTGTTTGCAATAACTATCGGATTATTAGCGATACAAAAAATTGATTTAATTCCGCTGGCATTTATCGGATACATGTTGCATACATACTATCATGGGTTTGATAAACGAATTTTTACGATTGCACTACTTATTCCATTTGCGTGGTATAGTTTTGCCTGGATATACTTTGGTTTTCCATTGCCTAATTCTTTCCTAACCAAAGCATTGCATCAGGATACCTTGCCAGTTATTACTAAAGATACTTGGTTTATCGATTCGCTACTGAATCAATCATGGACTTTAGCTATTTATCTCATAATAGTTGGGGTGGTGACTTGTTTATTAACTAAGAAATACCGATTTTTTATTTTGGCATTTTCATCATTAATTGCTATTCATGTCATAGCTTATACTCTAAAAAAACCTTTTGAACCTTATTATTGGTATGCAATTCCTGCCATTGTTGCTTGTCTCTATATTATGGTTACCGGTATTGCCATTAGTATTAATAAAATTAAATTCAGGAGCATATCGGTTTTGGTAACCGCTGCTTTGGCTTTTTTGTTCTGTTATGATAGTTGGAAGGGCTATGTATCTGGTGCTCATTATATGACCAAAACCGCATATCTACCTGATGCAGATAGAGCAAAAGCGGGTAAGTGGGTTAATCGAAATATAAGAGCGGATGCCACTGTTTATACAGGATGGGGACTTCCTGCATATTATGCGAAACGCTATGTTTATGATTTTTCTTTTTTAAATAGAAAATTTGAGAACGAGGATTTAATAGCAAAGTATAAGCCAGATGTAATTATTCACCAAGGATATATTTCCGGGAGCAAAGAAACGGCTCAATGTGATAATCCGGGTCTTTTTAATGCCCATAGTGACTATTATATTATCAAGACATT
>CAZADN010000261.1:0-2715 GCA_964483895.1 uncultured Legionellaceae bacterium | reverse complement strand
AGCTTTTTACGTAAATTATCGCTGGCTTGGTGGAATGTTAACAAACTGGAAAACAATTCAAAAACGTATTCGAAGATTAAAAGTCTTAGAAACTTTACAGGCTTACGGAATTCTGAATTATTATCCGAAGAAACAATCTGCATTATTAAAACGAGAATTAGAAAAGCTTAATAATTATTTAGCTGGAATTAAAAACATGCCTTATCTTCCAGATGTAGTAGTTTTAATTGATCAAGAGCATGAATTGACAGCAATTAAAGAATGTAAAAAATTACGAATACCTATTATTTCAATGATTGATACTAATTCAAATCCTGATTTAGTAGATATAGGAATACCAGGTAATGATGATTCTGTAAAAGCCATAAGATATATCTTATATAGACTTGCAAAAGCAATTGCTGGGGCAGGCCAAAATATTAAAACTGTTTAGAATCTTTCAAGTTTTTTTATAAAAAATGAAAATAAAATTGCAAAACATATTTAAAAGTGCAATTTTAGTAAAAAGATTTACCTCTTCTTTAAATCAGTAATCAGAATGAGGTATAATATTGATGAGATAGAAAGTCTCTTGTTTCATTTTACATTGGAATTATGACATCAATTTTATATAACCCCAATTTTTCAAGTTTGCCTATAGCAGATCTAGAAGTTGGTAAACACTTTTATTGGGAAATTTTTGGATATAGTCTTCATGGACAAGTTTTTATTGTAAGTTGGCTAGTTATTGCATTAATTTTAATCGCTTCATTATTAGCAACTTTAAATGTAAATCAAGTACCACGAAATAACTGGCAAAATATCATGGAAGTTATTGTGGAATATGTTCAAGGAATAGCTAAAAACCAACTGGGTCACAATTATGTTGAATGGGTTCCATTTGTAGGTACTTTATTCCTATTTATTTTAATATCTAACTGGTTAGGAGCTCTTGTGCCTTGGAAGTTAATTCATTTACCAGAAGGTGAATTAGCAGCTCCTACAAATGATATTAATACAACTATTTCATTAGCATTAGCTACATCAATAACATATTTCTATGCTGGTTTGAAAAAACGAGGATTTTCGTATTTCACGAAATATTTCCAACCAACACCAGTTTTACTTCCTATTAATGTTTTAGAAGATTTTACAAAACCTTTATCATTAAGTTTCAGATTATTCGGAAATATTTTAGCAGATGAATTGACTGTTTCAGTATTAACAATATTAGTACCAGTCCTTATTCCTTTACCAATTATGATTTTAGGATTGTTTGCGAGTTCAATCCAAGCATTAATTTTTGCAACTCTAGCAGCAGCTTATATTGGCGAGTCTGTGGAAGGTCACCATTAAAACTCTAATATTTGTTAATTATTAACAAACTACATAAGAAAGCTGTCAATTTTTTTTTCTAAAGATTAAAGAGGAAATATTATGGCAGATTCAATCGTATCAGCAGCATCAGTAATCGCTGCAGGAATCGCTGTTGGTTTAGCTGCAATTGGACCAGGGATTGGACAAGGAAACGCGGCAGGACAAGCTGTTGAAGGTATTGCAAGACAACCAGAAGCAGAAGACAAAATCCGTGGAACATTATTACTTAGTTTAGCGTTCATGGAAGCCTTAACAATCTATGGATTAGTTGTAGCGTTATCATTAATCTTCGCTAACCCGTTTAGTTCATAATATGGGCCCAATATGGGCCTTCTTACTAAGTCTATTAATTGAATTGGCCCCTTAAGTGGATAAATCTTTAATATATGTATAGTTTTTTACCTTGTATATACATTAGTCTAGAAAAAACTGGAGGACTATTCGATATCGATGGTACACTTCCAGTTTTACTGGTACAGTTTTTTTTATTGGTTCAGTTATTATCGTTCTTACTCTTTAATCCTATTCAAAAGATTTTAAAACAGAGAGAAGAAGAAATAGAAAATAACTTAAAAAATGCACGAATTAGTCTAGAAGAAGTTGAAAAGTTACAACAAAAAATTAGACGAATTACGCAAGTAATTCGTGAACGTCATCAACTTCGAGCAAAAGAAATTGAAAGTAAAAGGCAAACTGCTCTTATACTTTCTAAAAAATATATGGAAGGTGAACTTCGTGAAACTCGTCAAAACATGGTTGCTAATTATCGCACAGCTGCTGCGCAAGCGAGCGAATTAATACCAGGAGTTGTTGAAGAAGTTAATAAATATTTAAAAGTTCGACCACCAATCCAACATATATAGGAAAAAATATAGTTGAAATTTTTAGAAGTCAAAGGACCTTTTATATGAGTGAAGCTGGATTTGGAATCAATACTGACATCTTAGAAACAAATGTCATTAATATTGCACTCTTGATAGGGTTATTAATCTTTTCTTTTGGCGATTCAGTTCGAACAAGTTTAAAAACACGTCAAGATCGTATTTCTGACAACCTCGATAATGCTGCAAATCGATTAATTCTTGCAAATTTTCGATATAAAGATAGTGTTGAAGCATTAGAAAAAGTAAGAACAAAGGCTATAGAGCTTCAAAGAGAAAAAATTAATGAGCTGAAAGAAACAAAAAGCTCTAATTTTGCTCAGTTCCAGCCTTATGTTATTGATGAAGTAAAAGCTTTAAAAGACTTAGTATTAGGTCAGTATAGATCTTTTGATCGTCAATTAATTAATAGGATATTTTCCTCTTATCAAAATCACGAAAATCAATCCTTAAACGGAAAAAGAAAACAAACACCAAG
>CAZADN010000260.1:0-2716 GCA_964483895.1 uncultured Legionellaceae bacterium | reverse complement strand
AATTTTCTTATCACGTCTTGCTTGTAACAAGTCATAATAAACTTTACCGCAACACATTATAACTTTTGTGACTTTTTTTACATCTAGATCATCTATTTCAGGAATAACATTATGAAAACGTCCTGTTGATAAATCATCTATACTTGATACAACTAATTTATGTCGTAGTAAGCTTTTGGGTGTCATAATTATCAAAGGTTTGCGGAAATTTCTAAGCATTTGTCGACGCAATAAATGGAAAATCTGTGCAGGAGTTGTTGGTGTACAGACTTGAATATTTTGCTGTGCACAAAGTTGCATATATCTTTCTAGTCTAGCTGATGAATGCTCAGGACCCTGTCCCTCATAACCATGCGGTAACAACATTACCAAACCACAAAGTCTACCCCATTTCTGCTCGCCGGAGCTTATAAATTGATCAATTACAACTTGCGCGCCATTTGCAAAATCTCCAAATTGCGCTTCCCATAAAACCAATGCCGTTGGATCGTAACTTGCATAACCATATTCAAACGCTAACACTGCTTCTTCAGATAATACTGAGTCAATAACATTAAATCCTTTATTAAGATTGGTGACAGTATTGTTTAATGGAGTAAATGATTCGCCTGTATTTTGATCATGAATAACGGCATGACGATGTGCAAAAGTTCCGCGACCACAATCTTGCCCAGACAATCTTACTTCAAATCCTTCATGTAAAAGACTTGCATATGCCATATGCTCTGCAAAACCCCAATTCATAGGAATCTCACCATCACTCATTTTACGGCGTTCTTCCAATAAGCGAGCAACAATTGGGTGTACATTAAATCCTTTAGGTAAAGTTAGAATTTTATTTGCTAAATCTGCAACCAAATCCTTTCCAATTGTGGTATCAACAATGTCTGTCCATTTAGCAGAAATGTATTTCTTCCAGTCAACAATAAGTTTATTTTTATAACTGGTGGAAACTAAATTAACAACCGGTTCCCCTTTATCAAGTTTGTTTCTATAATCATCTATTAACTTATTAACATCAGCCTCAGTTAATACGCCTAAAGAGATTAGTTGTTGTGCATATGTTTTTTGTAAAGGTAACATTTGCTTAATTTTTTTATACATTAATGGCTGAGTTATAGATGGCTCATCCGCTTCGTTATGACCATTTCTACGATAACAGACTAAATCTATTACAACATCTTTTTTAAACTTCATTCTATAATCAAGAGCAATTTGCGTCGCAAATACAACTGCCTCTGGATCATCACCATTAACATGAATAATCGGTGCCTGCACCATTTTTGCAATTTCAGTACAATAATATGTAGAACGAGAATCATGCGGATTGCTAGTAGTAAAACCAATTTGGTTGTTAATAACAATATGCACCGTTCCTCCTGTGCAATATCCTGGAGATTGTGAAAAATTAAATGTCTCCATTACAACACCTTGACCGGCAAACGCTGCATCACCATGTATTACAACCGGTAATACTTGATCCATCTTGTCCAAATCTTGCAAGCGATGCAATCTACTTCTTGCTGAACCTTCAACAACAGGGCCTATGATTTCAAGATGTGAAGGATTAAATGCTAACACAACATGTAAAATTTTATCTTTGGTAGTTGAAATATCAGATGAAAAACCTAGATGATATTTCACATCACCAGATATATCTTGATTAACTCTACCTTCAAATTCTTGGAATAAGACTTCTGGTTTTTTACCAAGTACGTTAATCAATACATTTAAACGCCCACGATGCGCCATGCCTATCACAACTTCTTTAACATCATTAGCACAACTACTACGCACAATTTCATTCATCAAAGGTATAAGTGAATCACCACCCTCTAATGAAAATCTTTTTTGACCAACATAACGTGTGGCTAAATATTTCTCAAGACCGTCGGCTGCAACTAGATCTTTTAATATTTCAAGTTTTTTAGCATTATCAAAAGCAGCACGCCCATGGATAGTTTCAAATCTTGCTTGTAACCAACGAGTTTCTTCTGTTTTAGCAATATGCATGTATTGCATACCTATGTTTCCACAATAGGTATCTAATAACAATCTATGAATTTCAGATAGGGGCAATTGAACTTTAGACAGAAAATCACCAGCATTAAAAAGCTGTTCGTTATCTGCTGATGTTAATTCATGATATTTTGGATCAAGACTTGGAACTACTAATTTTTCAGCCATGCCTAAAGGATCTAAATTCGCATAATAATGTCCGTGCGACCGATATGCGTTAATTAAATCTGCTACATTCATCTGCTTACTATTAACTGCGCTTATGCTGCATGTAGAAGATTTGTGTGCGGCTAAATTTAAAAAATACTCACGTATATTTCTGTGTGATACTTCATCTTTAGCTGGCTTACTAATAATATCTTTAAATAGATGTCTCCATTCTTCAGGAACGGATTCAGGGTTGGCTAAAAAGTCTTCATATAAACTATCAACATAGGCCATGTTTGCGCCAGATAAATAAGCTTCGGCCCACTCATTCTGCAGAGTACTGCTAGTCATTAATTCTATCTCCAAAGGATTACTCTAGAAAAACAAGTTTTCTAGAGTAAAGCTAATTCAAATAATATATAACAAGATTTTAGGTCTCATCTCTTAACATTTGTTTGCGTATTTCTCCAATCGCTTTTGTTGGATTCAATCCTTTGGGGCAAACATTTGTGCAATTCATAATTGTACGGCAGCGAAAAACGCTAAACGG
>CAZADN010000259.1:0-2718 GCA_964483895.1 uncultured Legionellaceae bacterium | reverse complement strand
CCACCGACCACCACCATGTCAAGGTGGTGCTCTACCACTGAGCTACGTGCCTATATAAAATGGAGGTCAGTATACAGTAATCTAGAAAGGATGTGCAAGATTATTTGTATGTATATTTTTAGATTTGCAATGGTAAGAATAAAAATGCTTTACCATTTACAAAAAAATTCGCGGTATCTCTCAACATTTTATTGGAAATACTATATTTATGACCTCTACACTGATAATACAAATCTTCTGAAGTTACCGTACCCAATCCTTGTAATATAAAGCCACAATTATCACCTGGTTTACCATTAAAACGCACTCTCTCATTTTCAACATAACAAATAGTTCCAAAATTGCTATGAGCAACGATTTTCCGCGCTGGTTTATAATATTCTTTAAGAGCAATCTTTAACGCCTCATGATGATCTTCGCGCCCACCGGTCGCGCCTATAATTGTAATATTAATTGCTGAGTTTTTATCACAATACTGAATTGCCTTTTCCAAATCAGTATAATTTTGATCAAAAGCCGGAACAATTAATACTCCATGCTCACCAATATATTGAGAATCACTCTCAGCTATTGGTTTGATTCCATAGTAATCTCTAGTTTCTAAAGCTATGGAATCAAAATCCCCAAGAATAATATTTGGCCTGATTGAATATTTATGCAAAATAGAAGCCGCGCCATCCAGAGCTATAATTTTCTTCCCAACTATTGTTTTTAATATTAGGTCGATTTCTAAAGATGGGCTATTAGCTACTATGCAGAACTCTTGCATAAAATTAATTAAATATTACTATCAACGAAAGCTACTAATTGTGACTTTGTAAGTAAGCCCATTTTCATCGCTTCTACTTGACCATTTTTAAAAATAATCAAGGTTGGAATGCTCATGACGCCATATTGTGATGGGGTTTCTGGATTTTCATCTATATTAATCTTCACGAAGCTCACTTGCTCATGATGGCTATTAGCAACTTCAGCAAAAACCGGTCCTAAAGCACGACATGGACCACACCATTCTGCCCAAAAATCTACAATAACTGGTTTTGTTGACTTTAAAACTTCTTGTTCAAAGTTACCATCTGTAATAGCTTTAATATGTTCGCTCATTATAAATCCTATTCTAATTTTTATGATAATAAAACTGTTCCGAACCATCACTATTCGTGGCTCTACTTAAAGAATTATATTTAGTTTAAGCACTATTAACAATGCATTTTTATTTTAAAAGACGCCTTTTTACGCAATATTTTGCGCAAATCACCTATAAAATATGAAATATGGAGAAAAATATACTATAAGTATTAATATGGTTTATTAGACTTATTTCAAAATACAGATAAATTATTACAATAAGGTTGAAAAGTTATGCTTGAATCATCAAGTTCTGCTTTAGTAGTGTTGTTAACCGCATTAGTAAATCCCCATCCAAATATATCGCTGATATCAGATATATTCAATAAAGATACATCTTACTGTTTACCAACAGTACAACAAAATATTTTAGAAAAATTTTACAACAAATCACATAATTTTAGTTTACGTTACACATTGCAAAAAGAGGCAAAAACTTTAAATAAAGATGTCATACGCAAAGTTGTAACAGCTTTAGATTGCGCTAAAAAATTTCACATAAGCCATCGTCAAATCCTTACAGTAATAGATTATTCATTACCATCAAATAAAAAACGTTTATGGATATTTGATTTAGACCAAGGCAAATTACTTTACCACACCTATGTAGGACACGGAATAACCTCAGGGTCACTGTTAACTAGTTATTTTTCAAATCGCAATAATTCTAAAGCGACCAGCATGGGAATTTATCTAACTGAAAAAGCTTATATTGGACGGGAAGGCATGTCGATGCGTTTAAATGGTATAGATAGTAAATTTAATAATAATGCAGCTAATCGCTATATTGTCATGCATGGTGGCTGGTATATGGATCCAGATTTTATCAAACAATACGGTCGTTCAGGACGTAGTTGGGGTTGTCCAGCGTTGCCATTAACTTTAACTAGCGAAATAATTAACACCATAAAAGATGGGACATTTATGGTAATGTATTATCCAAGTGAAAGATGGCTCCAAGAATCAAGATTTTTAAATTGTAATAAACCAAAAATAAAAACAACCAAACAAATTTCCGAATCACTTGAACCGATAGATGTTTCAAAAGCGACGAGAGACAGCGTGTTATTTGCGCCTTTAGGTAAAGAAAAAGCGATAATGATAATTAACTCTCAAGAATATAGCGAAGCTTTCAATAAAAACCCACCGTTAGATAGGATGCTTCGCCGCAGAATAGGTCAAGCAGAATATATCGCCCTTAGTACAAAAGAATTAGAAGAATTAATTTCCACATCGAACAAACAAGAATATTTGCATAAATTACAATTTGCAATACCAGTCATTCGCAACCATCGCGGCTATTATCAAACTTATATGGAGTTTGCCACCATAGATAAAGTAGATAATGTTAACATCTACGACTCCAATCAAAACAACATAAATTCGCAATCAAAATTTACGGTTAAGTTTATATCTGGAAAAAGCATGCGCCTAAGTGCTTCCAGTGACTTTATTCGCTGGCTGGGTTTGTAAGTGTGGTGGACACCGGCATTAAAATTCATATATTATTGTCAAAAATCCAAAGGAAGAGAATCTAATGCACCCAATTCAAAAACATTTACGTAACGAAATTGAAAAGCTAAAAACTGC
>CAZADN010000258.1:0-2729 GCA_964483895.1 uncultured Legionellaceae bacterium | reverse complement strand
CATTACACGATCGTGTTGTTGTGCGTCGTTTGGAAGATGAACGTACTACTGCTGGCGGTATTGTTATACCTGATAGCGCGGCTGAAAAGCCAATGCGCGGTGAAATTATAGCTATTGGTCAAGGTAAGGCTTTAGACAATGGTGATGTGCGCGCTTTAGCAGTTAAAGTTGGCGACGTAGTTCTATTTGGTAAATATAGCGGTACTGAAATTAAACTTAACGGTCAAGAATTAGTTGTTATGCGTGAAGATGACATAATGGCTGTTGTTGAAAAATAATTGATTTAATAAATTCATAGGAGATAAATCAAATGGCTAAAGAATTACGTTTTGGTGATGATGCTCGCCAACAAATGTTAGCTGGTGTAAATGCTCTAGCAAACGCAGTACAAGTTACAATGGGTCCACGTGGACGTAACGTTGTTTTAGAAAAATCTTACGGTGCACCTACTGTTACTAAAGACGGTGTGTCTGTTGCGAAAGAAATTGAGTTTGAAGATAGATTTAAAAATATGGGCGCTCAGATGGTTAAAGAAGTTGCTTCTAAGACTTCTGATGCTGCTGGTGATGGTACAACTACAGCTACAGTATTAGCTAGATCTATTCTTGTTGAAGGTCATAAAGCAGTAGCTGCTGGTATGAACCCAATGGATCTTAAGCGTGGTATTGATAAAGCTGTTATTGCGATTACTAAAGAATTAGAATCTATGTCTAAACCATGTAAAGACAATAAAGCAATAGCACAAGTTGGTACTATTTCAGCTAACTCTGATACAGCTATCGGTCAAATTATTGCTGAAGCTATGGAAAAAGTTGGTAAAGAAGGCGTTATTACAGTTGAAGATGGCAATGGTCTTGAAAATGAATTATCTGTGGTTGAAGGTATGCAGTTTGACCGTGGTTATATTTCTCCTTACTTCATTAATAACCAACAAAATATGTCTACTGAATTAGAGCATCCGTTCATTTTATTAGTAGATAAAAAGATTTCTAGCATTCGTGATTTATTACCTACACTAGAAGGCGCTGCAAAATCTGGCCGTCCTTTACTTATCATTGCTGAAGATGTTGAAGGTGAAGCGCTTGCAACATTAGTTGTAAACAATATGCGTGGTATTGTTAAAGTATGTGCTGTTAAAGCTCCTGGTTTTGGTGATCGTCGTAAAGCAATGTTACAAGATATTGCTATTTTAACTGGTTCCCAAGTTATTTCTGAAGAAATTGGTAAAAGCTTAGAAGCTGCTACTGCAGAAGATCTTGGTACTGCTAAACGTGTTGTTATCACTAAAGAAACTACTACAATCATTGATGGTCAAGGTAAAGCTAAAGAAATCAATGAACGTATTAAGCAAATTCGCGCACAAATGGCAGAAACTACTTCTGATTACGACCGTGAAAAACTTCAAGAAAGAGTTGCAAAACTTGCTGGTGGTGTTGCGGTAATCAAAGTTGGTGGTGCTACAGAAGTTGAAGTTAAAGAAAAGAAAGCACGTGTTGAAGATGCTTTACATGCAACAAGAGCAGCTGTTGAAGAAGGTATCGTAGCAGGTGGTGGTGTTGCTTTAATTCGCGCACAAAAAGCTCTAAAAAATCTAAAAGGCGAAAACCATGACCAAGATATGGGTATCGATATTTTACGTCGTGCAATTGAATCTCCACTTCGTCAAATCGTAGCTAATGCTGGTTATGAATCTTCTGTTGTTGTAAATAAAATTTCTGAAGCAAAAGGTAATTTTGGTTTCAACGCATCAACTGGCGAATATGGTGATATGGTTGAAATGGGTATTTTAGATCCAACTAAAGTAACTCGTACAGCGTTACAAAACGCAGCTTCAGTTGCAAGTTTAATGTTAACAACTGAATGTATGGTTGCTGATTTACCTAAGAAAGATGAAGCTGACGCTGCTGGTGGTATGGGTGGCATGGGCGGTATGGGTGGTATGGGCGGAATGATGTAATTTTTCTGCATATATCAGTTATACTTAAAAACCCGCTTTTAGCGGGTTTTTTAATTTATGGGCTGAGTAGATACGGTCCATTAGCCTAGGCAAATAGGAGCAGTATACTGGATCTGGTGTTAACAAGGATTTTAACGAAAATATCTTGTACCATGATATACTGGTGTGTTACCGTTAACAATAAAAATGCACCCTATATGCACCCTGCAGAAGATAAAATAATTTTTTATCGTAGTTAAAATACTAGATTTAATAAACGTATTATATAATAAAAAATTTTAGATCTTCAGAAACCAAAAAACCACCTAAAAGGTGGTTCTTGGTCAACTGCTAAGAGGGGCGCTTTCGCGGATCCCTAAAAGCTTACAGATTAATTATGTATCATTCTATATGGGTATGTCAATTTTTTTTGAAAAACAGAATAGTAATATGGAAGATTTTATTAAATCATTGTCTATTGATAGGCTTAAAAGTTACGAAATATTGTGTCCAAATAAGGAAAATATGGATATTATCGGTGCTTATCATTGGAATTTATTGATAAGTCAGACATTATATCCTTTTATCCACTCTATAGAAATTGCATTGCGTAACTCTATTCATCAGGCAGCTAGTCAGAAATTTGAAAATGAATTTTGGTTTGAAAACGTGGTCATTAATCGGAAAAATCTAGCAAATTACTGCGAAAGATTTACACGTTATGTGGATTTAACATGCTTCAATGATTGCATTTTGTAAGTTGGAATTATTGAAGGTCAAAACCACTATGAAT
>CAZADN010000257.1:0-2743 GCA_964483895.1 uncultured Legionellaceae bacterium | reverse complement strand
CCCCTGAAATTATCAAATCACAGGGGGCTTCTTTTTAAACCGGACAGTAGTGCACGCAGGTGGGGATCTATTCATAAAGTTGGCACAATGCTAAATTTGTAGATAGATTCCCGCCTACGCGGGAATGACTTAATTGTTCGTCGAATTCAGGTTGTATAACAGTTTGGAAAAACCTTATTTTTATGTTGATATAAACGATTGTCAAGATTATCCGTATGACCTGTATAATCACTTCCATCTATGTATCTAAGACGTCTTGAGTTTAGTGGCAATGTAGTGGCACGAAATGGCAAGAAACTATGATTTATGGCAATAAGTGGCATCCATTGATTTGACGAAACGTGTTCACTATGTAATGATAGGAATCATTTCTCGTGTCCTATTAGACGAAGATTACTTATGACAACCCAAACAGCTTATAAATCTGAAAAAGCCAAGCAAAAAGCACTTGCATCTTATGAGAAAACTCTTACTCAGTGGCCGGTTCCCTATGAAAATTGTGTAATTGAAACGACCTTTGGGGAAACGTACATGATTATATCAGGAGATAAAGAATCTAAGCCACTCATGCTATTGCATGGCGGTGGCGGAAATTCTACGATGTTTCTTGATAATGTTGCCGAACTCTCTAAGCACTTTCGAATCTATGCAATAGATATCATTGGGGAAGCAGGTAAAAGTGCTGGCACTAGACCCACAAAAATTACGGAATATTCTATTTGGTTAAAAGAAGTTTTTGAAGCATTAGGTATTAGCAAAACAACACTATGTGGTGCATCTCTTGGTGGGTTCATTGCTCAGCAATTTGCATTAACATTTCCTCAATATGTTGATTCACTTATATTGATTGCCCCTCCATCACTTTTAAAGATGAAAATCAGTTTTATATTTCGTGGACTTTTTGCCAATCTGTTACCTACAACGCTGTTTGCCAGAAAATTTTTAAAATATATTTCCTCAAGAGGTAAAGAATTTTCAGAGCAATCAATACAAGCTTTTGTAACTCAAGTGAAATCGTATAAATTGAATACCACTAAAATTCCTATTATTTCCGATTATGATTTAGCTAATCTTCCAGCTCGAACATTGCTACTTCTTGGCAAGGATGAAGTACTATATGACGCAGAGAAAGTTGCTTCGCGTATCAGTTCATCTGCTCCATTTATTACAATTACCATCATTTCAGGAGCAAAACATATGGTTTCTATTGATCAACCCGACCTAGTAAATGAAAAAATTATTCAATTTTCAAGTTAAAAGGTAGCTTGTACGAGTTCAGTCAAGGTACGTACTTAATCGCCAGATTTTCTTGAGCAAGTAAGAAGAGCATTAGCATTCAATAACCAATGTAAATATTGTATGGCAAAGGCGGGGCCACCGGATCAAAACCCGTAGGACGATTTCTTCATCGGAAAGCTCATTTAGCAAGTTGTAATTATTATTTTCTGCATTCATAAACAATAGCCTCATCGTCTTTATCTGGTGAAGTTTCGGCTTCAAAAGCCTTTATTGTGCGAACTTTAAATCCACAACTTTTAATAATTTCTGTCAATTCATGGGGCTCATAAATTCTTACTTTTAATTCTTCAATCTCTGTATGAATAATGCTGTTATTATGAGTGAGTTCGTATTTACTAATAGAATTACAAACATTATCTTTCATAGTTGCTAATTGGCTTAGTATTATCATCTGACCACCAGCTTTATGCCATGCAGATCCTCGCCATAAGTTAAGTTCTGGCACGGCTTTAAGCGTATCGCTTTCAAATAGCAAAATACCATTATGAGTTAAGTGATCATAGAATACTTTAAGCGCTGCTTTTACTGCATTCAGGTCAATAATCAAACCAAAAGAACCACTGGGAATAAAAATTAACCTATATTCTTCAGATCTTTTTAAATCTTCAACAAAGCCTTTCCATACCTTAGCCTCTAGATTTCTAGCCTTGGCTTTAGCGTGTAAGGCTTCAAGCATATGATCACTTGCATCAAAACCATGTACATTAAATCCTTCGTCCAGTAAAGGCAGTAGAAAACGGCCTGTACCACACATTGGTTCTAAAATAGAACCGTTTGCCTTCATTACATAGTCTCGATAAAAAGCATAAGCATCTTCAGGTGGATTAGGCTTGCTTAAATCATAAACCTCCGTACAAAGGCCAAGGTAAGTATCAAGCTTTTTCATAGGATCTCCTGTTAAATCTAACGTCATCAAATACTCATCAAAAAACGTATCTCCAATTTTGAGTGCATTAGGTTCTGTGCCATAAATTTTAAATCCGTGTTTTTGATAAAGTGCCACAGCACCAAGATTGCTTGTAACACAAGTTAAGTGAAGCTGACAATCAAATATGCTAATGCTCAAAAAAGAAACCTTTAACTTGGTTGTAAGGGTTTAAACTCAATCATTTTTTTGCAATCGCTTGTGTAACTTTTTGCATCATTTTGGCTGTAATCTTTTTCTGATTTTCAATTTTACTGACATAGGCTTGAGTAACACTCATGAGCCTGGCTAGCTCTTCTTGTGTGATACCAGCTTGAATTCGAGCCAAAGCAACTGGATTATCGATATAATCAGCCGGATCAAATACCTCATATTCTTGATCCTCCTTTGCCTGTTTTAATTGTTCAGTAATTTGGTGGCGCAGAGCTTGGTAGGCAGCGACAGGTAAAAGAACATATTCGACTTTGCCATCCATTGATTTAATTGTTTGTAGGTTCATTTGTAAGCACCTCCACGGGG